>JARBUB010000294.1 GCA_029239905.1 Clostridia bacterium | reverse complement strand
CTTACTTTTAAAGAGTTTGATGCTTTGTTTACAGGGGATATTCAGCAGGAAGAGGAGGTACGCTTGCTTGAAAAAGATATTCAGTGTGACGTTTTAAAGGCAGCTCATCATGGAAGTCCTTATTCAAGCATTGAGAATTTCATTGAATTAGCGGATCCCGAAGTTAGTATTATTTCTGTGGGAAGAAACAACTATGGACATCCTTCAAAACAAATAATCGAAAGATTAATGAAATATGGAAGTCGGGTTTATCGGACAGATTTGTCCGGTGCAGTTATGGTTTCTACGAATGGCAGCAGAATTAAGATTCGTACAGTAAGATAATAATCTTTTGTTATATAGAAATTTGAATGATTATTTTGCTGTCAGGGCAGATAAATTTATTATATAATGATACTTGTATGTAGAAAATGTGAATTAATGGGACGACCCATGTGTCGTTCCATAAAAATGTCTAAACATTTAAATATAATGATGCATCAGAGGTGATTGTTTGAGTATCAGAAAAGAAATATGGAAGCTTTCCTACCCGGTTATGATAGTAATTACCCTTCATACCTTCTTTGGAATAGTAGATTTAAAGTTTATATCATACTTAGGAACTGCCCAAACAGCTGGAACTGTATTGGCAACTTCGCTGCTGGAGGTTATATTGGTATTATCCAGCATAATCAGTGCCGGAACTATGGCAATAGCAGCTAGAAGCATTGGGGCAGAAAATAGAGAGGAGTATGAAGATGTATCAAAGCAGAGTATATTGTTTTCTATCTTTCTAGGACTATTTGTATACTGTATTGCTGTAGTTTTTAAATATCCCTTGCTTGGGATTTTCAAAAGTACAGAAGGTTCAATTGGGTATGCTGTACAATATCTAGATATTGTATTTATAACAATTCCTTTAAACTTTATTACTGCAGTTTTAATTTCGATCCTTCATGCAAAGGGAGACACCAAAAGGACCATGGTGGCATTAGTGGTTGCCAATGCTATGAACATTGTATTGGATTGGCTGTTTATTATGGTATTTCATTGGGGCGTCAGAGGAGCGGCAGCTGCTACATTGCTTGGAATAGTTTTCTCACTGTTATATTTGACTGCGGCAGTGTTAAGGGCCTTAAATACAAACTTATTTCATCTGTTCAGTAAAGCAAAGCTTACATTGGAGATGCTTAATAGAGTAATCAAGGTAGGCGTTTTTTCTGTATTATATGGTATTACTCGGCCTTTTACAGGTATGCTTATGTTTCAGATTGCAGCGAAAAGCGGAGATAGTGCTGTTGCTGCTTTCGGGATAGGCGGCAGATGGTTTTCTTTGATATTTATTATTTTAGGTGGTCTGGAAGCGGCTATATCCATATTAGTGGGACAAAGCATGGGAAATAATAATATGGACAAAATAAATCATCTTGTCAGGGAAGGCTTAAAGGTAGCATTGGCAAGTGTAATTATTCTGGGAATTCCTTACGTTATTTTTTCCAAGTTCCTGATGCAGGTTTTTACAGCTGATCAGTATGTAATTGAATTCGGAATCAGATATTTGAGAATTGTGTTTATAGGTTTGATATTTGTACCGTTTACAACAGTATTCAACGCAGTATTCAAGGGCGCTGGAGATACAGCACCGCCAATGGCAGGAGCGCTTATAGCAAACTGGGTGGTAAAAATACCTTTAGCCTATTTACTTAGCACAAAGGGCCTGGATTCGGATGGGGTCTGGATTGCGATTGCAGTATCTGTCATGGCTGAAGCCTTTGTGGTTTGGGTACTGTTCAGGCGTGGAAAGTGGAAAAGCAAAATTGTTTAAATAAAATCAGTGAGGGTGTTGCAATATGAGTTATAGGGCTTTTACGAATGAGTTAAAGAGTGAAATAAAAAAAGTATATTTGCTATATGGACAAGAAAGTTACTTATTAGACAATGCCAAGGAACTTTTGAAGAAGAAGGTGGTAACTGCCTTTCCAGAGCTGAATTATAATGTTTTAGAAGGCGAAGCAATCACTGTGGAGCAGCTTCAGAATGCATGTGATACCTTTCCCTTTGGTTCAGAAAAAAAGCTTGTTGTTGTAAGACAGCCTGCATTTCTAACGAAAGCAAATAAAAAGGGTGAGGAAGAGGAAACGGATGAGGACAGCAATGAGGAAGAAGGTGAACCAAAAGCGCCTAAAGATAGTGGTGAGCTAAAGGGTTATTTGGATCTATTAAAGGAGCTTCCTGATTCTTGCTGTCTATTGCTCTTATATTATGGAAATCTGGGTAAAGCAAAAAAGGTAAAGGATGCTGTCGCAAAAGATGGATCGGAATACGAATTTAAAAGAATTGATAAGGACGACCTGTCAAGGTGGGTTATAAATAGTTTTAGCAGATATAATAAAAAAATAGGGTTTAAAGAAATGGATTACTTTATAGCTCTATCAGATTATTTGGATAAAAACTCTGAAAAGAACTTGTATAACCTGGAAAATGAAATTGATAAGATTTCAGCATTTTCCGGCAAGGTAGAGGATATAACCATTAAGCATATAGACGCAGTAATGGCGAAAAGTCTGGAAAATGATATTTTTAAGTTGATTAACAGCAGTGCAGATAAAAGAATTTCAGATAGCTTGAGTGTACTAAGCGATTTATTGACACAAGGTGAAGAAATATTTGCAATACTTGCTATGATTACGAAACAAATAAGAACCATGACGTCAGTTGTGGAGTTAAACCAAAAGGGCTTAGATGCCAAAGCTGCAGCCTCAAAGCTCAAGATACATGAGTTTTATGCAAAGAACTGCCTAAACTATGGCAAAAAAATAGGGATGCAGGGACTGATAAAGGGACTGAATAATTGTGTCTCTATTGAATTGAACGTGAAATCCGGCAAAATGGATAAAAGACTAGGGATGGAAATGTTAATAATAAATATGTTTAAATAGTTATATTTTTGCACTATACAATTTACATTAAATCAGAATATCCAAAAAAATTATAAACCCCGACGTGAGTCGGGGTTTAATAATTAAATAGCTACGTTGAGCTTTTTTGACAATCTTGATTTTTTTCTTGCTGCTGTATTCTTGTGAAGTGTTCCCTTCGCAACGGCCTTATCAATAAGACTAGTTACCTTTTGGTAATTTGCCTTTGCGATAGTTAAGTCTCCAGCCTTTATAGAATCCTCATACTTTTTTATTGATGTTCTTAATGAGGAAATTATCATTTTGTTTCTGCGAGTTTTGAATCTTGTAACCTTTATTCTCTTTAAAGCAGATTTAATATTTGCCAAACCGCTCACCTCCTTCAACACACAATTGACAAGTGGTATTTTATCATATGGGGAATTAAAAAG
>JARBUB010000293.1 GCA_029239905.1 Clostridia bacterium | reverse complement strand
AGCGGCTAGTATGAGTTCGATGCCGCATGCAGGAAATGATGCAGCTGCAGCAGGTTTGTGGACCAGTTGGAGAAGCGAAGGCTATGGTGCGGGAACAAATTTTGATTGGATAAAAGGCAATGGCATTGATGGACATTTTGATATACATTTTCTAAACAGTACAGCGCATAATACCGGCTTGGTTAATGTGAGTCATCAGTTGAATGTGAAAACTGCCGCAGGAATAAAATAATATTATTTAAAGGCAGGCCATACCATTAAAATGTCCTTGATAAAAGGTCCATTTTATATGATTTGTATGGTCTGCCTTTTTATTAACTGCTATTCAGATATGATAATAATTTATGCTTTTACCTGCTTGTTTTTTAATAATAATGACAACAGCAAGCCTGCAAGCGCTATAATGCCTGCAGCGATATACATATTGCTATAGCCTGTATTCATAACCTCTTGAAAGGTATCAGTTATTTTACCGCTTAAGGGATCAACGGCTTTAACAATCATTGGCTTTACAGCATCTGGAACTATACTGCTTATGGCATTTTTCATGGATTCTGCAATTGTAGTTACATCAGCACTTTGCAAGGCCTTAAAAGCATCAGAGCCTGAACTGCCGCCTGAAGGTAAAGACATGCCCTGCGGCATAGCTGTGGAGAACACCTCCATAAGCTTTGGCTGCAAATCCTTGGCCGCAGCGACTATAAAGCCAATCATCAGGCTTGGGGATATTGAAACGCCTATAGACCTCATAAGGGACATGGTTGCAATACCGGAAGTGCTTTCTTCCTTAGGAACTGTCTGCAGTACAAGATAATTAAGAGGTGCACCCATTGTAAAGCCTACACCCAGACCCATAAGTGCTACACCTATTAAGACACTTGTAAAGTTAAGCAATTGTGTTGTTACAAAGCCTAAGAATAAGGTGCCAGCTAGGGTAAAGAAAAAGCCTATCGCCAATACAAAGCGGGCTCCTTTTTTATCTATTAGCTTGCCGCTTAAAGGTGCTGATATACCTGAGAATATAGCTAGAAGAGTTACGATATATCCGCCGCTGCCCGCTTTTAGACGAAGCACATTCTCTGAAAACTGAGGTACAAATACCATACCCATCATACCTACACCTACGATAAATGAAACGATTAATACCAGTAGCATTTGTCTATCCTTAAAATACTTTATGTTAAGGATGGGATCCTTTGCAATTTTCTCAACATATATCATGATTGGAGTAAGCACGGCAAATATTAGGAGATAAGGATAAACATCTATGCTTTTGATGCTCTGGCCAAAGTGGAAGAAATCCAGATTTGTCAGGGCATACATCAAACTTCCTATAACTCCTGCCAAAACGACTGCTCCAACCAAATCTACAGGCTTTTGTGCAGGAGCCTTCGTATTCTCTAGCTTCAGGCTGAATAAAAGAATGGCGAGACTTATTGGCACATTTATAAAGAACAACCAACCCCAGTGATTAGATCCTGCCACATCAATAATAAAGCTTCCAAGTGTAGGACCGAGTATATTGCCTATCCCATAGATAGCGCCAACCATACCTAAAGCAGTACCTCTTTTTTCTTCTGGAAAGCTGTTGCCTATGACTGCATTGGCAATTGGTATTATGCCGCCTGCACCAATCGCTTGAATAGCCCTTGCTGCAAGGAAAAAGCCAAAACCGCCATAGAAGTTGGCGATCCCGCATAGCAAAGAACCCAGTCCAAAGGTTGCAATGCCAAACATATAAACCTTTTTATAGCCGAATCGGTCAGCCATTTTACTTACAATAGGCATAGAAACTGCATAAACCAGAGTATATAGAGTCAGCATCCATGTACCTATGCTTCTTGTAACATCGAAGCTGTTTTGAATAAGCTCTCTGGCAGGAGTTACGATACCAGTATCAATTGCGCCCATTAGTATTCCAATTAAGAATAAGGCAAGTAGTAAGGTTCGATTTTGTTGTTTCATATTGACCTCCTAATATAATTTATTTGAACATTGTTCATTTAGGTTCAAAAAGAATTCACGCTTAGATATCATCGCATGAGCAATATGCAAAAAATAACATTGCATGAATTATTGGAATAACTTTTTTATAATTTTTTCAAAGTTTTCATAACTAAATTGATTCATCATAGACATGGTGAAGTAGTTAAGCATCAGAAACTGGGCGATTGTATACGCATCCATAGATAAATTAATAGTCCCGGCACTCTGAGCATCTACAAGTATTTTTTCTAATCTCTTGCTGAGCTTATCATAAAAGTGCTTCCGTTCCGTCAAACCTTTATCATGATAGCCGCCCGATGAATTTTTTACCCAAACTTCTTTAAAGGTCTTAACAAATATTTCTAATTGCTGGTAGATCTGAAGCATCTTCTTATAAAATTCAGGCTGCTGCTGATCAATTTCATCAATAACAGATAAATAAGTGCCCCAATAATCTTCCATCAGTTGTATAGTCAAATCTCTTTTGGTCGGAAAGTAATTATATATTGTACCAACTGAAATATCTGCTTTTTTTGCAACCTTTCTGATGGTTAATTGTTCAAAACCTTCATCTACTACTATGTTTTTTGCATGGGCTAAGATAGCCTCTCTGGGTTCATCAATAATCTTTGGCATATTAATCTTCCTTTCTGAACAATGTTCATTATATACCTGAAATAAGCATGATGTCAATAAGGATGAATGAATTTATGTTGAAGATTTATGAGGGATAGAATACAATGGTTATATATGTTAATGGAGGGATTCAGTATGGCTGCAGAAACAATTTCTAAAATAACTAAATATTTAGTCTGTGCCCATGCTATGACAGCAAATTTTGGACCTAAAGGGATAAGTGTGTCCAAAATTGAAGATTATGTATACCTGAAAGTATAAAGCTTTATCATTTATAGTTAGTGGATCAACCCCTAAGTAGAGCTTCTGCTTAGGGGTATTTCTATGATATAAGGACACATTTGGTGGGTGGGCATCATCTAAGAACAGCTTAACGAAATATGTTTCAAAAAGTTTTGCATCGTATGAGTGAAATAGAAAAGGTTTGGTGCAAAACATATAAATGAAGGAGAAATTATGGAGAAAAATATTCAATTAAAAAGAAATATTAATAAGAATTATTTATATACATTAATACAAAATATAGACTTTACCCGAGGCATCTGGATGTTATATCTAGCTGGCAAAGGAATGAGTTTGACGCAGTTAGGCTTACTGGAGACAATATTTCACGTGACTTCCTTTACGATGGAGGTGCCTACAGGTGCTGTCGCAGATATATTTGGAAGACGTATAAGCAGGATAGTTGGCAGAGTGGCATCCATTGTAAG
>JARBUB010000292.1 GCA_029239905.1 Clostridia bacterium | reverse complement strand
ACCTATATATGAAAATACAATACTTCAAATCATAATGATGCTAGGCGGTATGTTTGTTATTGGTTTAGCCAGCTATTTTTACATTGGTGCCGGCTTGGGGTCGGGACCAAGAGATGGATTAATGGTACTGCTTACAAAAAAAACCGGAAAATCTGTGCGATTTATAAGAAATTGCATTGAGATAACTGTCCTTATTGCGGGTTATTTTTTAGGAGGCTTTGTAGGAGTAGGAACGATTGTTATTGCTTTAGGAATGGGATACTTTGTACAGTTTGCTTTTAAACTTTTCAAGTTTGATGTGAAAGCTGTAAGGCATAGATATGTTGAGGATGACTTAAAATTCTTAAAAGAGCGATTGGTAAAGTCTACAAATGAATAAAAGTTGAAGGGCATATTTACATAAAATTTATTGTAAATATGCCTTTTTTATGATGTATAAGGGTATCAGCTTCACTTCCTAATATTTCATATATTTCTATTTTATGTTATGATTAAACATGATTTTATATAGTGGGGTGCTGTTGATGTTGACATTAAAGAATCACAACAAGTTTTCTTCAAGACCTATGGGTTCTATGCTTTTTCGGTTTTTACTTATGTTCTTTACTGCGCTGACAATGGCGGTATTAGTACAGAATAGCTGGACTAATCATATTAATCTTTACCATACGATTCTTGAAATAGCCT
Organism: Clostridia bacterium; assembly: GCA_029239905.1. GTDB lineage: Bacteria > Bacillota > Clostridia > Lutisporales > Lutisporaceae > GWB2-37-7. The sequence continues at coordinate 2,650 of JARBUB010000292.1, read as the reverse complement.
GCGTATTTATTGCATTATCCATTTTCACTTCAATTTGGTACACCTGTGATCAAAGCCATGATAGCAATCATATTTTAGGATTCGGATATCTTACGGTAGCTATTTTTGACGCTTTGCATGCCTATTATCACTTAAAGCTTGATTTAACAACGATATCCTATTTTGACCTTTCTACAAGATTTTGGATTTTAGGAAGGCTGACAGAGGCAGTAACAATACTTATGGTGGTAACCTCCTGTAAAATTTTCATTTCAAAGTACATAAACATATTGATCATGCTAGGATTCGCTGCAGGGGTTTCATATTTCGTAGTAACTTATCATGATGTACTGCCATTTCTTCTGACTGCACAAGGGGTAACACCTTTTAAGAAATTTCTTGAATATGCTGTTATAGCAATATACATTATCAGCTTGTTGAACATGAAAGACAAGCTGCACCATAAAGGCAGAATAAATTACCAATATATATTCATGTCTCTTTTACTAAGCATTTGCGCAGAAGTTTTCTTTGCAACCTATATTCTGATAAGCAATATTTCATGGACCTTAGGTCACATATTAAAAATTATTTCCTATTTTTACTTATTTAAAGGCAGCTTTATTAGCATGGTCATATATCCTTACATTGAGTTGGAGGAGGAACATAAAAAGCTGGAGATCAAAAATCGTGAAATATGCCATATGAGTGATACCATGAAGGATTTATTGGATGCACTGCCCATTGGTATACAAAACTATGACAGCAAGGGAAAGCTAAAATATACAAACAAGAGGTTTACAGAGCTATTGCAGTGCTGCGAAGATAAAGTTACAGATCTGTCAGCTCTCGAAATAGGTGCTAGAGCTGAAAATTCTCTCCAATCTGATAGATTAAAAACTGAAGCGGCAGCAACAATACGAACCTTTAGGACCTTTAAGGGTGAACACTTAAAATTATCAGTAAAAACACATACTATAAAAAATGGTACGTTGGTTATGGTTAATGACACCAAGAAAGAACAAGAGCTTCAGAATCTTAATATACAAACAGAGACCATATTAAACTCAATTAATAATGGTGTTGTAATCGTTGATGAGAACAAAAAAATAGTATTGGTGAACAAGGTTTTTGAAGAAGTTTATGAGGTCGAACGAAATAAAGTATTGGGTATGGATATAGATGATCTACATGAGGCTACATGTACCGGATGTAAGAAGCTTTCAGATCATATGATCCATGAAGGAATGACTGGTCAAGCATATGGTATATGCATGACCTCTTTTAAGGGGAATAAAAAAGAACTTAACTTTTATATTGCACCTATAAAGAATATAGAGGGAGATATCATTGGAGGAATCGGGGTAAGCACCGATGTAACAGAACAGAAGCTGGAGCAGCAAAGAATGGTGCAGCAAGAAAAGCTGGCACTATTAGGACAAATGGGAGCTGGAATCGTACATGAGACTAGGAATTTCCTCACGACTATTAAGGGAAGATGCCAGCTCATTGACCTGTTAACTGAGGATGAAAATATCAAGAAGCATTCCGCTAAGATTAATAGCGATGTGGAAGAGGTGAATAGGATAATCAGTGAATTCTTGTTTTTATCCAAGCCTAGAGAGACAGAACTTGCAGAGGTTTCTATTCACGATGTTTTTGAGTCAATAAAGAGTATTATAGAAAGCTCTTCCTTAATTAGGGGTGTAAATCTTGAAATACAGCTGTGTGATGACATGAGATATATGCTGTGTGATGAATCACAGCTAAAACAGGTCATATTAAATATTTGCAAGAATGGCATTGATGCGATGGCTGATCAGATGAATGCCAAGCTTACGATAGAAACAGGTGTGATGGAGGAAAACAGTGAAATATATATCAAAATAAAGGATAATGGGAAGGGAATCACAGCGGAAAACTTGGAAAAAATGGGAACCCCTTTCTTTACTACCAAGACTTCAGGCACCGGATTGGGATTAAGCGTCTGCTACAAAATCATCAAGGAGCACGGGGGCAGAATAGATGTTTATAGCGAATTGGGAAAAGGAACAGTCTTTACGATAATATTGCCATATATCCTAGATGAAGAAGCTATTTAGACCATTGTAATAGTTCGTATTATACTACGAACTATTTTTTTACAAATCCATTGACCGACGGTCAGTCGGTGGATTATAATAATCATATATTAGAGAATTAGGGGGATATATTATGTTGAATAAAAGAAGGTTATTGTTATTTATAATGCTGCTGCTGCTGCCCATTACGCTAAATTATTTTTCTCCATATGTCATTATAGATGGATTAGCAAATAAGATTTTAGCCGGTGCGTTTTTTGTCTGGCTGTTGATGCTTATCAGTTCACTGTTTGTGGGAAGAGCATTTTGCTCTTATATATGTCCTTATGGGGGCCTGCAGATGTCCGTAGACCTGGCTATAAAGAAACCTCTCAAACAAGTACGATGGATGAGAGGAATGAGATATGTACTGGGTATTTTGTGGGTTACACCTATTATCATTTTAACTGCTTTAAATATAGGAAATGTGAAGGTTGATCCCTTTTATCTAACAGAAAGCTTTGTTTCTGTAGATAATATATTTAAACTCATAGGTTATTACGTGATTGTGTTTGCATTGCTTATACTTCCATTGTTGATGGGGAAAAGAG
>JARBUB010000291.1 GCA_029239905.1 Clostridia bacterium | reverse complement strand
ATTTACAGAGCCAATTTGAGACTGAGCACCCTCTGCAACGCTCTCAACGATAGCTGTAATCTGCTCTGTGGCTGCAGAACTAATCTGAACACCATCACTAAGCTTATATGACATATCAGTAATCTCTTCTACTGCAGCACTAACCTCACTCAATACCTCAGATAAAGAATCTGTCATTTGATTAAAGGCTACCTGCAAATCTCCAATCTCATCCTTAGCAGTAATTTTGATGCGTTTGCTTAAATCTCCGCCCTTTACTAAGGAAGCAACCTTTGCCATATTCTTCAAAGGTCTTGTTATCATAAATGCCAATACCAAGCTGCCTAATACTGCTAGTATAAAAGCAACTATTGCCATCCATGTTATTTTACCTGTGGCATCTTTAATAGGCTGCATTGCTTCACTTACCGGAAGTTCTGTAATCATGTAGCACCAGAAACTCCATCAACTATGTTTTGTGCTCCTTTTATTTTGTTTTCTGCCGCATTATAAAATGTTAATACCTTTTCTTTAAAATCTCTATGAGCTAAAACAACACCTTTTTTATCAACTATGTATGCAATGCCTTTTTCCCCTATCTTAGCTTCTTTAACTAGCTGCTGCATATAGTTAAGATCCATTTTGGCACCTATAACACCAGCAGGCTTTTGATATTGGTCAAGTACAGGTGTTGATATATAAACGTATGGCTGTTTTGTTCTCTCGTCAACCATGGCATCCGATATGTAGCTTTTTCCCTTCATTGCTTCAGCAAACCATGTCGCAGCTCCAATTGTATTTTCAAGTTGATATGGGTCAGTCGTAAATAAAATGGCTCCGGTTCCATCAGCAAGATAGATTGTATTAAACCGATCTTCAGCTAACTTTCTCAAAGCTCTCTCTTGCTGGTACTTGTCCAACAATAAAATATCAACTGATTTTGGCAGCAAATCTAAGCTTTCTAAATTTCTTCTAACTTGATTGTCTACCTTTTCCCCTATACCCTTATTTGTGGATGCATTTAATTCCTTGAGGTTTTTCTTAATGTTTTGATCTAAGGAATTTACGCTTGTAAAAATTGGGAAAATCATACATAATAATGTAAATAATGCCAATAAAATAATTCTTCCTCTAATGCCAGTGAATAGATTCATAAGCTTCATGGACTTTATATCTTTTAGATTAAAGCTTGGTTTCTTGAAATTAAATGGCTTCTGATTGCTACCCGATGTCCTTTGTTTCTTGAAGCTTAACTTGGGAAATCTTATTTTCTTCAAGAACGCAAGTATACCTGTCTTAGGCTTGAACAGTCTTTTGTTATCAAAAGAAGGTAATTTGATAAAGCTAATTCTTTTCCTCATATGAACCCCCCATAATTTATAATAATCCAGCAATAGTAAAATATAATAGTATGTAATATAATTTTAGCTCAAATAGTAAAATAAGGCAATGCGCAAAACGATATATTTCGCCACAATTCTAATTATTCTGCTTTAAATATGCATTAATAAAACCATCTAAATCTCCATCCATTACTGCATTTACATTTCCAACTTCTTCGCTGGTTCTATGGTCTTTAACCATGCTGTATGGGTGAAATACATAGGATCTTATTTGACTTCCCCATGATATCTCCCGATATTCACCTTTTATATCCTCTATCCTGTCCTTATTTTCCTGCTTTTTGATTTCCATCAGCTTTGCCATCAGCATTTTCATTGCCATTTCTTTGTTGCTGTGCTGAGAACGTTCATTTTGACACTGTACTACAGCACCAGTTGGTATATGTGTGATTCTTACTGCAGAATCTGTCGTATTGACGTGCTGCCCGCCCGCTCCACCTGATCTATACGTGTCTATTCTTAAATCTTCAGCATTAATATCAACCTTTACACTGTCATCTAACTCAGGCATGACATCTACCGACGCAAAGGAAGTATGTCTTTTACCAGCAGCATCAAAGGGAGATAATCTGACAAGACGATGTACACCCTTTTCTGATTTAAGGTACCCATAGGCGTTTTCCCCTTCAATCAATAATGTAGCGCTCTTGATACCTGCTTCATAGTCCTTCAATATATCTAATATTGTCACTGCATAGCCTTTTTTCTCTGACCAACGAGTGTACATGCGAAGTATCATTTCTGCCCAATCTTGCGCATCTATTCCCCCCGCGCCTGAATGAATAGAAAGTATCGCATTATTGCGGTCAAACTCTCCCACCAACAACGTCTCTATTCTCATTTCATCTACAGCCTTAAATAAAGATTTTAAAGATCCCGACACTTCATCTGCTATAGACATGTCTTGTTCCTCAATACCCAGTTCAATCAATATGTGCAGGTCCTCATAAGCATCCTTTAAACTTTCGATACGCTCTAGCTTATCCTTAAGAACCTTCATATTTTTTAGGGCAGCTGCAGCTTTCTCAGAGTCATTCCAAAAGCCCTCCTGCAGCATAACCTGCTCTAATTCCTGTATCCCGTTGTTTATACTCGCTATGTCAAAGTGACACCTCAATCTCTTTGATAGTTGCTTCCAGCTTGTTTAACTCATATTTACATTGTTCTAACTCTAACATATTAATCCTCCTAAATTATATACAAAGGGCAGACACTTGGGTCTGCCCCTACTTATATGTTTTGCACTAAACAACTTAAATTAAATTCAAATAGTGCAAAACATTTTCCTCTGTTCATATGTTGTGAAAAGTACATCTTTAATCATACAAAATCGGATGTTTCTACTGATTTTGTATATGATAAATTTTTTCGCAACAAATATTATATATTTGCTGGATGCTGTGGGCAGCATCCCTACATTACTATTCTGCGCCACAGCATTTTTTGTACTTCTTACCGCTACCGCATGGACATTGATCATTTCTTCCAGTCTTCTCTTCTTTATTAACCACTGGCACTTTTACTCCGCCCTCTTGGTTAGTAGTTATAACCTCTGCGACCTGTTCTCTCTCCGGAAGGTTTCCTACCTTGGCATTAAGGACATATCTTACGGTGTCTTCCTTAATGCTGTTTATAAGCTCCATAAACATATCATAGCCTTCCATCTGGTATGCTCGAACAGGGTCCTGCTGTCCGTATGCACGCAGACCGATACCTTCTCTTAATTGATCCATTGCATCTAGGTGATCTATCCACTTCGTATCAACAACTTTAAGAAGTATAACTCTTTCAAGTTCCCTTATACTTTCTTCTCCAAATTCTCTCTCTTGCTTTTCATAAATATCAAAAGCAATCTTCTCTAATTCCTCAGCAAGTTCTTCCCTTGTAAAACTTAAGAGCTTCTCTTGGTTTATTGAGTTTTTAGGCAGATATATTGTATGGAGAAATTCTCCCAACCCTTTTAAATCCCATTCCTCTGGATATTCACTACCTACAGTATAAGTAGCAACAGCGCTGCTTACGATGTCCTTAATCATTTCTATTACATTATCCTTAATGCTGTCACCCATAAGAACTTTGCGTCGTTGGCTGTAGATAACTTCTCTTTGCTTGTTCATAACGTTATCATACTGTAAAACGTGCTTTCTTATATCGAAGTTTCTTCCTTCTACCTTCTTTTGTGCGTTTTCTATAGACTTTGATAGCAGCGAATGCTCTATGTTCATTTCATCGTCCATGCCCAAAGTCTCAACAAGACCTAATATCTTTTCTGAACCGAACAACCTCATTAAATCATCTTCAAGGGATACATAGAATCTGCTGGCACCGGGATCCCCTTGTCTACCGGAACGTCCACGAAGCTGATTGTCTATACGTCTTGATTCATGTCTT
>JARBUB010000049.1 GCA_029239905.1 Clostridia bacterium | reverse complement strand
TAAAGACTGTTATTCCCCAAGTAATTGCGGTAAGTGATATTAAAAAATATATGTATCTAGGCATCAAAAGCTGTGAGATTCTCTCCATCATACCATCTGAATTGGCAGATCATATGAGAAGAGAAACAGACAGATTCCTAGGTATTATCGGTGGCCCAAAACCAACTCGTGAGGAACTAGGCATACCTGGCGGAGACAAAAGAGTATTAGGGATTCCAAGAACCATGCTGGCAGATTTACCTGACAAAGAAAAGTTCACGGCTGTTGTAGAGGAAATCATGTTTTTCTCCCATATAAACGAAGAGCATTCTCATCACATAGCTATGACTACAAAACCCGAAATACAAGAAAGATTTACTAAGAAAGCAAAGGAATTCGAAAAGCTTTTCAAAGAAAACTTGCATAAGGCTAAAGTTGTAGAGGAAAGAGGAAAAGGTCTAGTAAGACTTGTAGATGATACCCTTAAGCTAATGAAGGAATTCAAGGACTTCGGCTTATTGGTTTTAAAGGGAGCTGAGAGTTGTTCTTTGCCTGAAGAGCAAACCAACGCATGGCCTTTGATGGATGATCACATCTTAAGAGAAGGAAACTACTTCGTTGAGCTATTACAGATGGCTATGAACAAATAGAATTTAGGTGCTTAATTTATATAATATTATTCAAATCAATGAATATACTATAATACTATTTATTGATTGAGGTGGTATTGTGTTTTATTCTGAAGATACAGGTACCCTGCTGCCAGGGCAGATTAACAATATAACAAAACCCTTGAGCAAGTACACAAACCCCATTTATAATGTAAGCTTAATGTATCCAACTCAATGGGCAAAGGTCAACAGTCTGCATTATGCAGGTATAGATGGTTATTTCCGTATTTCGGTCCTTGAATCTGATATGTCCTTAGAAGAAATATGTAAGATAGAGGCATATCATAAGCTAGAGCCCTATGGCTCTGATCCTACTATAGTCTCAGATACTTCTGCTGGTCAAGATGTATGCCTAATAGTGCCCTCCGAGGATCAGCCTACAGACATGAAAAGACAGACTGCACTAGTAATAAAATATCCAAATGGACTAAACATTGATAGTGAAACTTACAGCCATTTAATTTTATGGACCGATATGGAACATTTACAAGATATTAAAAATAGTTTAATTATTGAAGATTGATAAAATATATACTGGTAAGAATGAATTTTACTAAGCTATTAGGGTAACAATTTAATTAACAAATTTAATTCCCGAGGTGATTTGATGAATTCCAGAAAAGTTTTAAAATGGGAAATCGCAGGATTTTTTATAATCTCACTGGTAGGTTCAGCTTTTCACTTTTGTTTTGAGTGGAGTGGATACTTTAAGCCCTTAGCTCTATTCTGCGCTGTCAATGAAAGTGTATGGGAGCATGTCAAAATGGGCTTTTGGCCCGCTGCATTCTTTGCTATTATAGAGTACTTCGCCTATGGAAAAGTAAAAAAGAACTTTATAATTGCAAAAACTGCCGCTTTGTATATGATTCCACTCGTTATCATTTCTGTGTATTATTTGTTGGAAGCGACCATAGGAAAACATTCCGTATGGATAGATATCGCGTTATTTATTGTAGCCATACTCATTTCTCAATGGATCAGTTATAAGGTGACTACAAGTTACAAGGATTATAGTGGTTATAAAATTCTTTCCTTTGTATTTCTTTTGATAATAATTGCTGCCTTTAGCTTATTTACCTTTTACCCTCCCACTATGGAGCTTTTTAAAGATCCTGCCACAGGGGGATATGGTATTATACCTATAAAAAAATAGCATTAAAAAAGCTTTGCACTTTAGGTATAACTCCTATGATGCAAAGCTTTTTCAGTTATTTAACTGCTACTTTTTTTGCCAAGGTTGCAGCTATTACATCCCATATAACGGGCTTTTCTAGACCCATTTTCCAAGACGCTACACCAGCCAAATTATATTTATTTGCCAACTCTACTCTTAATTTTATAGAATTTTCATTCTCCAGCCATATCTTGTAGGTAGCTCCATCCTTATTATAGGTAGCAAAATACTGTCCGCTAACTGCATCCCAAGTCTTTATTGCTCTATTTTCAGTGATTAACTGCTCCGCATACTCCATAGACACAGCTTTTGAAGTAACTACCAGTTTATTATTTGAATCATATTGTTCCTGCCAAACTCTTGTGTAAAAAGGCATTCCCAATAATAGCTTCTCTTTTGGTACTTCTAATAATACCTTCTTTAGATTATCTTCTGTCCATTTTAATTGTGCTACAGACCCACTGACAGGACTGCCTGCCCAATATTGATCGTATGCCATCAGAACAATATAATTTGAAACTTGGGCTAAGGCCTTTCTATCATAAGACTCTGACCAATTTGAATTCTTTGCAATCACTGTTACATCGACAGACAGAACAACTCCTATTTGTTTGGTTTTCTGATAAAGCTCCTTTACAAATAGCGTAAATAAATCCTTATCCTTTGTGTACATATTTTCAAAATCAACATTTATACCATCAAGCTTATAATCCTTAGCATACTGTATTAGTGTATCTACTGCCTTTTGACGACTTGTCGGATTTATCAGCATTTGTGAAGTCATATCTTTATTAAAGTCATTTGTTACCAATGCCCAGACCTGATAACCATTCTTATGTGCCCAATTCGAATATTTTATATCAGCAATGCTTCTTATATCGCCACTTGCATTATTCAAGGCAAACCATGTTGGTGATATAACATTTAAGCCCTCAAATTTCGGTGCATTTGACATATCTGGAGTCCCTTGACTCAAATACTGCCATGCCAAATTTATTTTTGCAGCTGGAGCTATTGCATAAGCCCTACTGTATGTAGCAGTGGAGTTATATACTTTCCAGCTTCCTTCAGATTTCTTCATATATAGAATTTTTTTTACATAATAATCCCTGCTGACGCCGTCTGTTGTAGAATAGGTCAGTTTGTAGTTAAGAGAAACCTCCCCTAGATACTTTGAGATGGTTGTTACATTTGCATATAAATCCTCTATACTCCTTGAAAGATTTATGTTTTGCTGTTCAAAGCTCGAGATAATCATACTTCGCAAAGTATTTTGCTTTAATTCTTTGGTTATAGAATAAATCAACAGTTGCTCATTATTTAATGTGCCTTGATTTGGGTTCGTCATGATGCTTTTCTCATAATCTTCTGCAAAAACCTGCAATATCTGAGCCTCACCATTGGCTAATACATCTTTTACTTCTAAGATTCTTTGAATGATAACAGATGCTTCAGCTCTGGATGCGCTTGCATAAGGCTTAAATGTACCATCAGGCATACCCTTGATAATACCTAACCCTGTAACGATATTAATATTATCTATATATTGATAATTTGTATTTAAATCCTTAAAGACCCTAGTTGGACTTGTCTGTGGAATATCTCTGACTACCGCCGAAGCAACAACAGTCATTTCTTCTCTAGTAATCACTTTATCCGGATTTAGATTGCTTTCATTAAAAACATTTATCAAACCAGCTGCTTTTGCTGCTTGAATATACTGAAAGCTCCAATGATTCATATCTATATCAGCATAAAATTGATTATATGTGTCTGTTACCGGTATATTTATTGCTCTGGCAAGCATTACAATAAATTCTGCTCTAGTTAAGCTTCTATCTGGCTTCATGGTTCCATCTGTGAAACCCTTCAGTATTTCCATGTAGCTAAGCTTGTACATCCCATCTCTTGCCCAATGTTTAGCGATATCACTATATCTATAGCTCATATCCTGAATGTTGATTAAACGTTCATTTTGCATAAGCTTGTCCACCGCCGTCATGTCTGCGTACACTGGTGCAAAAGTATAGCTTAATATATTCAATATCATTACCAGCACTGTTGCAAAAGCAATAACAGCTTTCTTACTTCTATTCATCACTTCACCCTCCCAAATAACATTATAACATTATGTAAACTTATTTTAGATTACAAGTTCATAACAATTCGTACAAAAAAACAAAACAGCCGATGCTAAATGCACCCGCTGCCTAATTCCAAAATTATTTATCTACTGAAATAATGTGTCCTTTTTAAGGCTGCTACCAAAACTATGGCAATCGTCCCACCTGCTGTAATCTGTATCACGTTCCCTAATACATTAATCGCTGCCGTGTAATAGCTTCCATACATAATAGTTTCTGCCCCAAAATATCCTGCAACTCCCCAAATACCTGCCAATACGATTCCTATTATATTTTTCACCCAGCTATTTCCCTTTGAATGACCGCTGTTTGCTATTAAACCTATTAATAAAGCCATAATCGCCTTTATTACAAATGTATAGGGTGCATAGTAAGCATATTGCGAGAATGCATCAAACATTGTCATTCCAATTGCTCCGGATATTACTGCCTGTCTAGTGCCAAATAGTATAGCTGTAACAAATATTATACTATCCCCAAGATGTACAACGCCACCACTGCCATAGGGAATATGTAAGAAGCTTACTGCTAAATAAGTAATAGCAGTCATCAACGCTATTTGAACCATTTCCCTTATTTTTTGTGATGATCTAGATTGAGAATTTTTCATTTCCATTTGATGTCCCCCTTCGACTAACAAATATGTTATGAAAAAGAAATATTAATATAAAACCACTAGAAGCATCTGATTTTATATTATTCAAGATGTATTTTTCATAACATATAATACCTACAATATACATTATATTCTATGTATTATTTAAGGCAATGCAGCCAAAGAGATTTTCCATGATTTTTGATGATTTTTAACTAATTGTATCGATACAATTTGTTTCCTCCAGTATATTATCTTTAGGTACATATACATTCTTGTAATAATCAATATAATCCAACCCTGCCATGCCCAATTGAACAGCTACCTGTTCTATAAGATAAACTGTAGTTATTTCAATAATTTGAAGCTTAAGTACCCTTATTTCAATCTCTGTTAAACTATGTATGTTAATCTGCGAGATATACAGCTGCATGTTAAATTGTTTTCCATAAGCTTCTGCTAGCCTGCAAAACAGTAATGGATCTAATTCAATGTGACAAAGCCAGTCTGCAAAAAACTCAAATAATTCATTGTATAGCTTCAAAAAAAGCTCATTCTTTCTGTCTTTATCAAGTTCAATCAGCTTAAAGCCTTTTGTAAATTCCTTGATAGGATTTATAAGCAGAGCACAAATTATAACTGCATAGAAATCCTTTGCTTCTGCAAGTAAATTTTTATATACCTCCGCGCTGATAATCTTTTTGCCATTTACATATTTCATTAAGGCTTCAATATTATCTTCAACATAGTGCTTCAAGAAAATGCTATTAAGGGTGCATATAACACCCTTTAAGATAATGCTGTATATCTCATAGGGTGTTTTTTCATCCCTTGCAAGCTTTAGCGACGACTTTTGCTGTTTTGTTTCCTTCTTCATATGCATGCCTCCAATGCTTGTTGCAGCAATCCTTCATATAAATTATTGCCATAATATGGTCAGATATGCACCCTATGGAAATAGAAAATGACAACTGAAGTAATCAGTTGTCATTTGTGATGTTAAACTTTATTTTGCGTTGTACATTCCATTGTTTTTCATGTAGTTGTAAAGACCTTCACCATGCTCTTGCTCTTCTTTTTGAATGTGGTTTAATACCTGACGAACATTTGTATCATTCATTTCAAACACAGCAGTATCATAAGCACCAGAAACATATTTCTCAACCATTAGCATATCACTGCATAAGTCTTTATCAGCAGAGTTGATAAAGCCGCATTTTTGATTCATGGCTTGCTGGTTTTGCTGCATTTGTTGCTGTTGTTGCATTTGTTGCTGTTGCTGCATTTGTTGAGCCTTTGGATTTTGCTGACATTGCTGAGCCTGTTGTTGTTGATTTTGTTGTCCTTGTTGTTGGTTCATTTGAGGAACTTGACCCTTTAAAATTTGATTAAGCGAATTTAGATGTTCCTCTTCCTTTGTTGCAAAGTTTCCAAAAAGCTGCTTTAATTCTTGACTCTGTGCCTTACTAGCATAATCATTATATTTTTTTATGCATAATTCTTCGTGACTTTTTTGATCTTCCAGCAGCATTCGTTCCTTTTGTGTCAAATTTATTGTCATATTAACACCTCCATAGATATTCTTTTCTCTATATGATTTATTATTCAATGTTTTATTTTTTTCCAATCCTACCATCGTTCCTTCATCAGATTGACAACGTGAGTTTTCGTAGAAATGACATTGGTTTCCATTCATGCCTTTCCAAATAAAAAATTTCTATAATTAAGCAGAAAGTTTGATTATTTCCTGTAAAATACTTAAAATAGTAATAGATATCAGAAAGTATTTTGCACTATTTGTATTTATAATAGATGTATACTGCAATACATAAAGAAATCCTAAGAGATGAGGTAATATTAAATATATGAGAATAAATAAGTTCATCAGTGAAAAAGGCATTTGCTCCAGACGAGAGGCCGATAAGATAATTGAACAAAAGCGTGTAACCATTAACGGCAAAATTGCTCAGATAGGAAGCGTCGTTAATGAAGGTGATGAAGTGAAGATTGACAACAAGCTCTTAAGGGCAAGAGAAAGCTTTGTTTATCTGGCATTAAATAAGCCTGTTGGTATAGTAAGCACTACAGATACCCATGAACGAGATAATATTATTGATTTTTTAAACTATCCAAAAAGAGTTTTCCCCATAGGCAGACTGGATAAAGATTCAGAAGGTCTAATCATATTGACTAGCGATGGAGATATTGTAAATAAAATACTACGAGCCGGTAACAATCATGATAAAGAGTACATCGTAAGGGTTGATAAGCCAATAACTCAGAGCTTTATCAAGGAAATGTCCGGAGGTGTGAAGATTTTAGGGACTGTGACGAAGAAATGCAAGGTTGAACAATTAAGTAAATATATCTTTAGAATTATTCTAACAGAAGGAATGAACCGACAAATAAGGAGAATGTGCGAGGTCTTTGGCTATCAAGTGCTGAAGCTTAAAAGAATACGCATAATGAACATTCCTCTTGGAGATTTGCCAACGGGTGCATGGCGGTATCTTACTACAGAGGAACTTCAAAATTTGAATAGACTTATAAGCAATTCTGTAAAAACTGAAGAAGCCTCAAAATAGTCATGTTTATTATTTAAAAATATTTTTCAATTTTTGGAACTTTTTTCATAGTACACAACGTCTTATGTTTATATTAATCGAAAGGAGCCATATTTATGAAAAAACTTATAGCCCTATTTACAATCTTGACATTGCTAATTGGAATTTTTCAAATGCCGGGAGGTGTCTTAGCAGATGAAAAACCACAAATTACACTTAAACAAGCAATAGATATAGCCAAAACAACCTTTGATCTGAAAACAGAAGGTCTTGAGTTTAACAGCAGCTATGTTGAGAATCAAAATGGATTTAATGTGTGGAGTTTGTCCTGGAACAACGCAAAGACACACAACGAGAACATAAATGTTTCAATTGACTCCGCCAAAGGCGAAGTAATATCTTATAGCTGGTATTCCCCTTATGAACAACCCAAAAGCAGAATACCTAAGTACTCTAAGGCAGAAGCTTTACAGGCTGCCGAGACATTCGCAGCGAAACTTGCAGGCGAAAAGTTTAAACTTACTAAGTTTAAAGAGAATCCTAATCAGGAGTATTACAGCAAATATTCTGATGTTTATACCTTTGAATTTGTCAGAATACACGATGGTATAGAAGTTACTCAAAATAATATTACAGTTCAGCTTGACAGAAATACACTTAAGGTAAGAAATTTCAATACAATGTGGGAAACACAAACTTTGCCTAGCAAAGCACAAGCGTTTGGTCTTGATAAGGCAAAGGAGCTATTTAAAAACAAATTAGGCTTGGAATTGTCTTATAGCTTCATATATGATAATCCAAACAATGAACCAAAGGCTATATTAGCTTATACCCTAAAGAATGGAAACAATCCAATTGATGCGATAAGCGGTGATATTCTTACCAATATGTACAGAATATACGCTGGCGATAAGGGCGGAATGGCTATGGAAACCACAGCAGTAGCTCCGATAACTCCTCAGGAACAGTCAGTAATTGATGATAACAGCAAATACATAACAAAAGAAGCAGCTGAACAAGTATTCAAGCAATATATGAAGCTAGATGAAAATATGAAGCTGGAAAGATCAAATCTCTATCCAGGCTACCAAAAAGTTAATGCAACCTGGAATTTGGAATACAAATATATAAGTGCAGATGGTAAGTTCGTTAAAAATATGAGCGCACAAATTGATGCGGTAACAAAAGAGTTTAAAGCTCTTTACACTTACTATAGCAACCAAGACAACGAAAAGGGAAAGACTGCATTAACGAAAGAACAAGCAAAGAAGTTAGCAGAGGAATTCCTAATGAATGTACAACCGGGCAAATTTAAGAATTCTCAACTAAGAGAATCTACTGATATGTTTGGTATAATGCCTGCTTATCAAAATGGTTTCAGGTTTAACTACATTCGTGTTGAAAATGGCATTCCATGTCCTTCAAATGCTCTGACAGTAACAATAAATGAATACACTGGAGAAATTACATCTTATAATACAGCCTGGTCAAACGTTAGTTTCCCAGCTCCTAATAAAGCAATTACACTAGAAAAAGCTTATGAGACATTGTTTAACAATGTAAAATTTGGAATGGAATATATTTATCACTTTCCAAATATAAATGATTATGAAAAGAGAGAAACTAAACTGGCTTATTCATTAGAAAATATAAATATACTTATGGATGCCAACAGTGGTCAAATGTTAAACTATGACGGTACCCCAGTTAAGTCTTCAAATAAGCTTGCATATACTGATATAAAAGGCAATAAAGCAGAGGAAGCAATTAAGACTTTGATAGAGATGGGTATTATGGTTCCTGAAAGTACTACATTTGCTCCAGAGTCAAATATGCTTCAAAAAGACTTAGTTAAGATCATCGTTAATTCTTTGCAGGACTACTATCCAGTGCCAGTACCTGCCGCAAAGTCAGAAAGTCAATATGATAATTATTACAGTGAAGCTATTAGAAGAAAAATAATTAATGAGAACGAGAAAAACCCAGATGCAGTGATGACAAACCAAGATATTGCAAGAATGACTGTAAGAGCACTGAATTATGGCGTACTTGCTGAAAAAGGCAACATGTTCGCAGCAAACTTCAAAGATGCTTCTAAAATTGCACCAGCATACAAAGGTTACATGGTAATCGCCGCAGAGCTTGGAATACTACCAGTTGTTAACTCAAATATCAACCCAACAAAGACCCTTACTCGCGGTGATGCAGCACAAATCATAGTAAACTACCTAAAATGTGAAACCTCACTATAAATTCAAATAGACGAAAGGGATTGCTTATGCAGTCCCTTTTGTTATGTCACTGAATTACGATGTACATTCATAGTGAAGAACGTTGTGAATAAGAAAGGTCAAGTATCGCACACGGATATCCGATTTGACTGTACTGGCTGCTCGCAATGATGAAACTACTAACGCCGCATAACGGGCATCCATGCCCTACCTGACGTAATGCGGCTAGGCAGGCATCCATGCCAGCCTTACGTAGTTTCTATCATTGCTTCGCAGAGTACAGGAGCAAATCTTCCAAAGTGCGCTTATACCTGAGCCTTTCCTATCCACAACTTGTACTATAACTAATAAAGTAATGAATAAAAATTAAAAGAAGTGAATCTCGTTTATTTAAGTTACTTCATGCGGTCACATAATAGACAAGAGGGAGAGTGCTTGCAGGTAGCGCAATTATGAGACTTATATTTGTACTCTGAGAAATACTGCTAAAAAATCCGTAATTGTTGGCACGATGCCAACAGCCCAGCAATCTGACAGGATGTCAGTTTTGCAGGGGTAGGATTTTTTAGTAGTATGAGCAGTTAGTACAAAATAAGGTGAGTATCTTGTGCTAAATGCAACGCTCTCCCTCTTTACCACACATTATGCGTAGCCCGAGTCAATTAAAAAAGGGATTGCATATGCAATCCCTTCCTTACGTATCAATATTTATCTCTCGATTACGATGGCTGTACCCATTCCGCCGCCTATGCAAAGTGTAGCTAATCCGTGCTTTGAGTCTCTCTTCTTCATTTCGTACAGAAGAGTTGTCAGTATTCTTGCACCGCTTGCTCCCACGGGATGTCCTAGTGCAATAGCTCCTCCATTTACATTTACTTTATCCATTTCAAAGCCTAATTCTTTGGCTACAGATAAAGCTTGCGCTGCAAATGCCTCATTTGCTTCTATTAAGTCTATGTCCTTAAGCTCCAGCTTCGCTCTCTCAAGAGCCTTTTTAACTGCTGGAACAGGTCCAACACCCATTATACTTGGATCAACACCAGCGGAAGCATATCCCACTATCTTACCTAATATCTCTAAGCCCAATTCCTTTGCCTTATCTGCTGACATGATTACCAAGGCTGCTGCTCCATCATTGATGCCTGATGAGTTTCCCGCTGTAACTGTTCCGTCTTTCTTAAAAGCTGGTCTTAGCTTTGACAAGGATTCTACTGTAGTACCAGCTCTTGGAAATTCGTCTGTATCTACTACAACATCACCTTTTTTTGAAGGTATTACTACAGGAACAATTTCATCCTTGAACTTACCTTCCTTCATAGCGGCTTCTGCTTTATTTTGGCTGTTTGCTGCTAATGTATCCTGCTCTTCTCTCGTAATGCTATATTTCTCTGCCAGGTTTTCGGCAGTATTTCCCATATGATAATTATTGAAGGCATCTGTCAATGCATCATGAATCATTGTATCAACAATTTCACCATGACCCATTCTATAGCCGTTTCTTGCATTTCTAAGCACATAAGGAGCCAAACTCATGTTCTCTGTACCACCTGCTACTACTACATCACAATCACCGCTGACAATGGCCTGCGCAGCTAACTGAACTGCTTTTAACCCTGAACCACAAATCATGTTAATTGTCATTGCCGGTTTCTCTACTGGAATACCTGCCTTAACAGCAGCTTGCCTAGCAACACCCTGGCCTTGTCCTGACTGTAATATGCATCCTAATATTGTTTCATCTACCATCTCAGGTGTAATACCTGCTCGCTTTATTGCTTCCTTTATGGTTATCGCACCTAAATCTACTGCTGAAACTCCTGCTAATGCTCCATTAAAGCTACCTACAGGAGTTCTTGCTGCACTTACTATTACAACTTCTCTCATTATACCCCTCCTCAAATTCTTGTTATATTTATATACATAGCAATATCTGTGCCATGCATAGATTACGAGCAAAGCACTGATATCACTTAGTCCTTCATATTATTTTTCTCAAACTTATAAGTAACTGCCGAATATTAGGCACTCTTTGTAATTTCGAACCAGAATTTGCTCCCTTTTCCAATCTCACTTTCTACGCCAAAGTTTAATATGTGCGCGTCCATAATTCCTTTTACAATAGCCAACCCTAGTCCACTTCCTTTATGATTTGCAGATGCATCCCTAGACTTATAAAAACGATCCCAGATGTAAGGTATCTCCTCACTAGGTATTCCGTCTCCCTGGTCCTCTATTTCCACAATAATTTTACTATCAATATCAATGGTTCGTATAAAAATGCTGTAATCTTGCTTAGAATGATTTATAGCATTGTTTAGCAAATTATATAATACCTGCTCAATTCGCCTTTCATCTGCATATACCCACAAATCATCCACGTAATCAATTTTTATATGTAGCTTTTTATTCTCAGAATGATAGTTCAATCTGTTAACGACAGCTTTAATAGTTTCATTAATTCTAAAATCAGTCATGTTCAGCTTATAATACTCTGATTGTATTTGCGATAAATCCAATATCTCATTAATCATATCATTTAACTTATCTGATTCTTCTATTATAATATTCAGCTGCTTGCTTCTTTTATCTACATTTAAGCTCTCTACATCCCTGATTGTTTCAGCATAGCCCTTAATTAGGCTTAAAGGAGTCTTAAATTCATGAGATACATTAGCTATGAGTTCTTTTCGCAACTGCTCAATTTTTTGCAATTTTGAGGATAAATGATTAATTGTTCCAGCTAACATCCCTAGCTCATCAGCTGTGTTTATGGATACCTTAACTGATAGATTTCCCTCCGCCATTGCTTTTGCTGCATTATTTATCTCTAAGATAGGCTTGGTGAAATATTTAGAAAATACATAAGCAAGTATAGAAGAAACAGAAATTAATATTAATGATATAATGACAAACTGTTCCTTTAGGGTATCAACTGTTTCTTTTAATGATGCCACAGGCACTGTCATGACAACTGCCGCGGTCATTACATTTTCTCTTATTACCGGCAGCCCTACCAAAAGCAAACTACCCTTATTGGTTTGCTTAAAAGTACTTATAGCTTTTTTATTCTCTATTATTTCCATTAAAAATGCGTTCTTATCAACCCCCACAGATTTTGGAGCCGACTCACTTGAATATATGATCACTCCATTTGAAGTGTACAAGTCAATCCTTGCATTATACTTTAATAAAAGCTCATTTAGCTTACTCTCAATAGTATACTGTTCCTCATTGTCTTTTATCATTTCTACCAGATTCGCTCCTTCTTTAAGCAGCTTTTTTTCATGAATACTGAAATAAAAGCTTTCTAAGAAAACAATCTGAAAACACCATATAAGAGCCAAAGCTATAAATACCAAGCCTAGCATAAGCCCCCAAAGCTTTACCGAAATACTTTTCATTTTAATACTTCAACCTCCAACTTATAGCCTACACCCCAAACAGTTACGATTATATTTCTATAACCCTTCAAACTTTCCCTAAGCATTTTTATATGGGTGTCCACAGTTCTGTAGTCTCCCCCAAATTCATAACCCCACACCTTATTTAAAAGCTGCTCCCGGGTAAATACCTTTTCAGGATGTCGCACTAAAAAGCTTAGTAATTCGAACTCCTTTGGCGTCATTGCAACAGTTTCACCACTTAATGTAACCTTCCTAGAGTCCAGATTAACCAGTAAATCCCTATATTCAAATATTGAAGGATTATTTCCTATCCCACCAATCTCTTTTCCTCTTTTAAGAACAGCTTTCATACGTGCAACCAGCTCTTTGGGACTAAATGGCTTCGTCAAATAATCATCTGCACCTAATTCAAAACCAAAAAGCTTGTCATACTCCTCACTTCTAGCAGTTAGCATAATAATAGGTACATTGGAGTTCTTTCTAATCTCTTTGCAAACTGTCCACCCGTCAATTCCAGGCAGCATAACATCCAATATTATTATGGAAATTTCTGATGCTTTGAATTTCTCCAACCCAACAGATCCATTCTCAGCTTCCAACACTTGGAAACCTTCATTTTCCAAATAGTCCTTAATCATTTCTCTAATTCTGGTTTCATCCTCTATTAGCAACACATTTATACTTTGCATAAAATAATCCTTTCTTTGTGAAATATTTTATTAATTTAATTATAATACATAAATCTTAATCTTCCACAATTCTAAACAATTTTCATAAATCTATCACATATCAAATATATTTTTGCGATACTCATTGGATAAACTTTAATACAATGCACAAAATAAGCCTATTATTATATTTACATATTGTAATCAAAGCAGTTGCAACTTGATTGAGAATTTAAAATGTATAAGAGCGGGGCATGGTTTCATAGTATTTTAGAACCATCATTATGCATTATTTTATGCAAATTCAGCCATATTTCCAAACTTATTTCTACACAATTTTCAACGTTTATTCAACAACATTTCACAGTTTATTCACACTAGGGAAATATAATAAGAATATATAAGTTGTTACAATATTTTTACAACTTTATTTTTTTCAACTTTGAGTGTACTAGTTATCCCTCAGAGTTTATGGGGATACATAACTTGTACTTTGAAAATGTGGGCGTTTAAAATTTATATATACGCCAATAAACAAATGGGGAGGAATATCAATGAAAAAGTCATTAGCACTACTTCTTGCTTTGGTGTTTGTACTAAGCATGGCATTAACAGCTTGCGGTCCAAAGACTGAGCAACCAGGAGAAGGTACAACTACAGCAGAACCAAAGGTATTCAGAATGGCAGCTACAGAGCCACCAAACCTTGATCCACAATTAGGTACTGATACAGTATCAATCATGGTGGACAACGCAATACTAGAAGGTCTTGTAAGAGTTCATGACGGTAAGACACTTCCAGGTATGGCAGAAACATGGGATATCTCAGAAGACGGCTTAACTTACACATTCCACTTAAGAGATGCACAATGGAGTGATG
>JARBUB010000290.1 GCA_029239905.1 Clostridia bacterium | reverse complement strand
TATAATTACGCCCAGAGGGTATTCTCTTTGATTTGGATAATTGGGGGCACCAGTGAAGCAAGAAGCCTAATTGGTAGCCTGACAGGTAAAAGAGATTTTATCGTATCTGTTGCAACCTATAGCGGAGCTGAAATGCTGGAATATGAGAATGTAATAGTAAGCAGGATGGATCAACAAGCTATGGTTCAATTTATAAAAGATCAAGGGATAGATACTGTAGTTGATATGTCGCATCCCTATGCAACAGAGGTTACACAGAATGCAAAGTCTGCTTGCAATGAAGAGGGCGTTGAATATATTCGGTATAGTCGAAAAGCTTCTGAAGCAGGTGACTGTATCTATCTTGATTCTATTGATAAGTGTGCTGCATTTCTTTTAAATATAAAGGGCTGTGTCTTTTTTACCACAGGTATTAAAAATATAAAGGACTTCGAAAAGGTAAGAGGCGAAAATCGATTTGTGTACAGGGTACTGCCTTCAATCTTTAGCATTCAGGAATGTGTCGACAACAATATCAAAATGGAAGATATCGTAGCGATCTTAGGCCCTGTTTCTGAAGAACTGAACTTTCAAATGTTTAAAGACTTCAAAGCTGATTATGTAATAATGAAGGATAGCGGCAAAGAAGGTGGAACAATTGAGAAAATCCAAGCATGCATTAGACTCGGAATTACGCCCGTGGTCATAGGAAGACAGACAACGGAAGATGGCTTGGAAAGTATAAATGAACTATTACAAGTTTTGAGATAAATTAATGAAAAAACACTGTATAGCTAAATTTACGTAAATGCTTTTCAACGGCACTGCGGCCTAAAAAGCAAACGTAAATTAAGCTCTACAGAGTTTATAGGAGGAATATAAATGAAGAAAATAGTAGCAATAACATTATTAATATGCATGATGCTTACTATATTTACTGGCTGCAAAAAGGTAGAAGAGTCACCTGCGGCAGTAGCACCAACAGTGGAAGCGGCTGCAGTTCCAGAGCCGACTCAAGTAACCGAGACTGCACCAACTTTAGATACAACAACGGTTGCACCAGCGGCACCCACTGAATCAAAGACTGAAATTGCAAAAGAGATAGAAGCAAAAGTAACTGAACCTACAAAAACAGCAGAACCCACAAAGGTGATAGAGCCTGTTAAAACAGCAGAACCAATAAAGACTGCAGAACCTGTGAAAACAGCTGAACCTGCTAAGACTGAGCCTGTTAAGGCAGAAGAGAAAAAAGATACAGTCACATTTAATGACAATTTAGGGAAGACAGTAACAATTAAGAAAAACCCTCAAAGAGTAGTGAGTCTATATACGTCCTACTTGGATTTATGGGATATGGCAGGGGGGAAGGTTGTAGGAAGACCTGACACGAAGGAAAGTGTACCTGCAGCAGCAAAGGATGCAGAGACAGTAGGCTTATATACGAGCCCTAATTTGGAGAAAATTCTTGGACTGCAGCCGGATTTGGTACTTATTAACTCCGATGTAAATTCTCAAGTTGCCTTAATCCCTATTTTAGAAAAGAATAATATAGCCTATGCTGCTTTGAGATATGATACTTTTAAGGATTATTTAAAGATACTAAAGATCTATACAGATTTAACAGATAGAGATGACTTATATCAAACAAAGGGCATCGCTATTGCGAAAAAAGTGGATGCCATTATCGCAAAAGTGCCGAATAGAAAGCCTTCAATATTGTTGCTGCTAGGTTCTTCAAAGAGCGTTAGTGTTAGGCTGCCTAATACAACTGTGGGTGAGATGCTGCAGGATTTGGGCACAGTAAATATTGCATATGATCCTAATTTAACAGCAGCAGATATGCAAGTTTTCAGTATGGAAAAGGTCATAGAGAAAAATCCTAATTTCATTTTTGCTCAGACTATGGGAGATGTGGAAGAGACAACAGCTAGAATCAAGAAGGATATTGAATCTAACCCTGCATGGAACTATCTAAATGCTGTTAAGGAAAACAAATATATATTCTTGGAAAAGGATTTATTCTTATTTAAACCAAACGATAGGTATGCTGAAGCGTATGAAAAACTAGCCAAAATACTATACCCTGATATATTTAACTAATACGTACAAAAGGATGATTGCAATGAAGGAAAAAGTACAAGGACGAAAAATAGCGCTTTTGATACTATTAGGAATGATTTGTTTGATAAGCTTTTTATTCAGTGTAGCAAAGGGCTCCTTGAATCTGGCACCTGCTGAAGTGATAAAAGCTCTATTCCTTGAGAAGGATACGGTAAATCACCAGATTATCTGGAATGTAAGGCTCCCTAGAACATTAGTGGCAGCTTTGGTAGGCATATGTCTTGCTTTATCTGGTGTAATACTTCAAGGAATAATGAGAAATCCCTTGGCTTCTCCTAATATAATAGGGGTATCCTCGGGAGCAGGATTAATGGCATTTGTAATAATGATCATTTTTCCTCAGTACTATTACCTTGTACCTGCAGGGGCTTTTATAGGTGCATTGCTTGCTACACTGCTAATATACGCTCTTTCTTGGAAAAACGGCATTCAACCAATGCGTATGATTCTGGCAGGGGTGGCAGTGTCATCTTTTTTAGGTGCGGGTATTAATGCTTTGATGATGTTTTTTCCTGATCGTTTGGTTGGTGTGGTAGATTTTCTGATTGGAGGATTATCTGCCAGAACATGGCCGCATTTTCACATGCTATGGCCTTATGCACTACTAGGGATATTAATAGCCTTCCTTTTTTCCAATCGTTTAAATATATTAATGCTGGGCGACGAAGTTGCAACGGGAATTGGGTTGAACGTTGAGATGACAAGAATGTTGTTTATATCAATAGCTGCTCTTTTGGCGGGAAGTGCAGTAAGTGTCGCAGGACTTCTGGGCTTTGTAGGTCTTATTGTACCCCATACGGCAAGAATGATTATCGGGTCGGATTATCGCTATTTATTTCCTGCCACTGCCATATTGGGAGCTACTGTTGTTATGCTTTGTGATACCGTTGCAAGATTGGTATTAGATCCTATAGAAATTCCGGTTGGCATTATAATGGCACTCTTAGGTGGACCATTCTTCTTGTATTTACTTAGAGAGAAAAGGAGTGTGGGACAGTGATTTTGCAAGCCAAGAACATTTTCGTTAGTTATGACAAGAAAGAAGTTATCAAAGGTGTCAGCATAGATGTAAAAAAGGGTGAAATTGTAACCATTATTGGACCCAATGGATCTGGAAAGTCTACTGTTTTGAAGGCACTCTCTAGAACGCTTAAACCTCAAAAAGGACAGATTCTAATTGAGGGAAACAGTATAAAGAGTATGAATACCAAGCTTATAGCAAAGAAGCTTGCAATCTTGCCGCAAGTGAGGCATGTACCAAGTGATGTAAC
>JARBUB010000048.1 GCA_029239905.1 Clostridia bacterium | reverse complement strand
GACTGTAACCGTTCCGTGCTTCAGTCCCGTGTCTATTGTTTTAAGAAATAGCTCTTTGATCTTCTGTGGTGTTGCAGAGGTAGCAATATCCCAATCCTGAGGGGTGCGATTGATCACAGAGTCCCTGACACATCCGCCGACGATGAAGGCTTCAAAATTGTGTTGTTTTAATAAATCTAATATAAAAGCAACATTTTTAGGCATTTCAAATGATATATTCTTATACAAATCATCACCCCAATAAATAGTAAGTATAGAAAGATTATATCAAATCCTTATATGCTTTTATACAGCATTTACCCGCCTAAAGTTACATCTTGTGTTTGATACCAATCAAGGGCTTTATAAAAATGCTCGTGTTTAAAATCCGGCCACATATCATCCAGTATAAAAAAATCTGAATAAACAGACTGTACAGGCAAAAAACCGCTTAATCTATTACGGCCGCCCCATCTCACTATTAAATCTATTCTAGATATATCAGAGGATGCAATCTTATTGGAAATATTATTTTCATCTTCCTTGTGCTTGTGCACATGATTTAAATCCCAGTTCCAGCTATAGTTGACTAAAAAATTAATTTTTATTAGACCTTTCCCAAAGGTTACTCTTTTGGTATAGGGCAGCAATTCCTTTGGAAATAAAGGAGAATCACTGTTCCCCATTACCAGAAGATTTGCATCTCTATTGGCCAGCTTTTCAACTGCATCAATGCAAGCTTTGGTAAATGCTTCTGTCTGTACACTGGGTCTTTTTGTATTATCCTGTGTAAAACCGTAAAGGGTAAGCTCCTTGATGCCATTTTCTATACACAAATTATAAAGCTCAAAGCCAGGATCAATACCATAATCGTAGCCATCCTGTTTGTTCATGCCATTAGATACTGCCCAACGACGATTGCCATCCGGAATTATGCCTAAATGGTTTGGTATACGTTTATAATTTATCTTTTCCATGATAATCTCCCTATAAAATGTATTCACTTGTTATTATTAGCAGTTAAGAGAAACCTTAATCACTATAAATTGGTAATTGCTATAAGATATATCAGCATAAATAAATCTGAAATACTCTTGATTTCCATGGTAATAGTACCGATATATATAATATAATGTAAGATATTTTGTGAAGAAATTAGTCTTATGTTATGTATGATATAATTGTTTATGAAAGATATATTACGGAAAATGTTTTGCACATTCTGATTTAATTTAAGTTGTATAGTGCAAAACACATTGATAGTTCAAAGGAGTTGTATGATGATGAAACGTAAGATGTTGGTATTACTTGTAACTGTTGCTTTGCTGTCAGCTTGGTTTTTCGGCTGCAAGGGGCAAGTGCCCTTTATTCCGATAGATGATGAAAATACGCAAGGAAACTCTGTAGGTAATATAATCAATGGTGGTGTTGTTGCCTATAAAGACAATTGGGTATATTTTGTTAATGAGCGAGACAACCTGCATATCTACAAACAAAAATCTGGCTCAGATGTAGCTGACAAAGTAAACTCAGACAGTTCAATGTTTATAAATATACAGGGGGAGTGGCTTTACTACAGCAACATAAATAGTGGAGAAAATGGAAAGCTATATAAGATTAAAACTGATGGTAGCGGCAGAGTTAAGCTCAACGATGATAAATCAAGCTTTATTAATGTTGTTGGCGATTGGATATACTATAGTAACGGGTCAGAAAACAGGAAAATATACAAAATGAAGACCGACGGAAGTAAGATAGTAAAGTTGAATGAAGA
This sequence comes from Clostridia bacterium, assembly GCA_029239905.1. Taxonomy (GTDB): domain Bacteria; phylum Bacillota; class Clostridia; order Lutisporales; family Lutisporaceae; genus GWB2-37-7. The sequence continues at coordinate 12,642 of JARBUB010000048.1, read as the reverse complement.
TTTCTCTTCCTATATCTGCGTAGTTGGTGATTGGATATATTATACCAATGGCACAGATAAAAAAAGAATTTATAAAATGAAAACGGATGGCAGCGAAAGAACAAAGATAAGTGAAGACGCTGCAGCTTATCTGAATGTAAAGGATGAGTGGATTTATTACAGTAATGAATCTGATAGTGATAAGCTATACAAAATCAAGATTGATGGAAAAAATAAAACTTTAATTTTAGATCAACCCGCAGAAAACATAAACGTCTATGATAACTGGATATTTTATACGAATACTTTTACCTCCAATAAGATCATTAGAGTTAATCTTGAAGGGCTTGATGCAAAAATAATTAATTACGAATCATCAAGCTTTATAAACATTGCTTATGACAAGGTTTATTATATCAACTCCTATAATAAGCTTTTTAAAACGAAGCTTGATGGTGGGAAGATATCACCAATGATTAAATAAGTAGAATAGCAGGTGAGCAGTATTGAATATAAGATTAGCCAAGGGAAGCAGCCAGCCTTTATATATTCAACTTTTTGAACAACTAAAGGAATTAATAGAACAGGGTATTCTGCCTGAAGATTACAAACTGCCGACTATCAGAGAGCTAGGAAGAGAATTAAATGTAAACAATATTACTGTAGTAAATGCTTATAAGCTCTTAGAGGATCACAAGTTGATTTACAAAAAGGTAGGCAGCGGAAGCTATGTATTGCCTATAGAGGAAAATCTTATTATCAACAATGCTGTAAGCAATGAAGATGATAGGCAGGAGTACGATTACAATACAGAAGAAGGTTATATCGATTTTGCAACTGCGTCCCCTGATCCAAGGCTTTTTCCTATGACTGATTTTAAGAAAGCGATAAATGATGTAATTGAGCGAGATGGAGGAAATGCTTTCATGTATCATGACAGCAGAGGATATCTACCTCTTAGAAGCTCAATAGCGGATTATTTATCAAAGAAGGAAATAGAAGTGGGCCCAGAAGATGTTTATATAATTTCCGGAGCTCAGCAGGGCATTGATATAATTGCCAAGGCACTGCTTACCAATGGAGATTATGTTTTTGTCGAGAGCCCGACCTATACGGGGGCAGCGGCTGTTTTTAAGTCTAGGGGTGCTAGAATTGTAGAAATACCACTTCAAAGCGACGGGCCAGATATGAATGAGCTAGAGAAGCTGCTTCAAGTCATAAAGCCTAAGTTCATGTATACCATGCCCAATTTTCAAAACCCAACGGGCTGCAGCTATTCAGAACGTAAGAAAAAGCATTTATTGCTGCTATGTAAGAAATACAAACTGCTGATTGTTGAAGATGATTATTCCGGGGACTTAAGTTATAAGGAGAAACCTGCAACACCTCTTAAAAGCTATGATAATGCTGACAGTGTAATATACATTAAAAGCTTCTCTAAAATATTCATGCCGGGTCTACGTGTTGCATTTTTAATCATACCGGAGCCAATAAAGAAAATGATAGAATCTGCAAAATATATGACTGATATATCAACATCAGGCTTCATGCAAAGAGTATTAGACCTATACTTAAATCGAAATATTTTGGATGAGCATATTAGATATATGAAAAAGGAATATGGACTAAGGTACTTTGAAGCAGTACGGGCAGCTAAGAAGTATCTGCGGGGGGCGCTTTTTAGTCAACCATATGGAGGGCTTAATTTGTGGATAAGGCTTCCTGAAGGTATCGATTCAAGTAAGCTATATGAGCGTTGTAAAAAGAATATGGTACTTATAACTCCTGGTACAGTATTTTTAAAGGGGGAAGAAGGAGAGCAGCACATGCGTATTAGTTTCTCCGGAGTAGATGTTCTTGATATTACAAAAGGTATAGCCATTGTAGGCAATACGATAGAAGAGATGAAAAAAGAAAGCAGAATAGGCGGCGCCTAAACTGCTTTCTTTTTTTACACTATATCTTTTAGTTTTTTCACAACTTCACTATCTATATTCCCAATGTCCACCATCTCGTCAATTATTTTAAATGCCTGAACCCTTGACATTCCATCACGATAAGGCCTGTCCTCTGTGATACCCTGATAAATATCACATACGGATATTATTCTGGATTCTAGGGATAGACTACCTGCGTCTAGACCATCAGGATACCCCTTTCCATTAAGAGTTTCATGATGGTTTGAAGCCCAATCACATATATCTTGTATGTTATCAATTTTGTCCAATACGAGTCTAGTATAATATGCATGGGATTTTATGATAGAATACTCTTCTTTGGTAAGCTTCCCAGGCTTATCTAATATTGAATTTGGAATTGCAAGCTTGCCTATATCGTGGAGTAAGCTTGCAATTTTAATTTTTTCTATTTTTTGAGGTTCATATCCGAAGGCTGAAGCTACCAGACTTGTATTATGTGATAGCCTAATGGAATGTTCACCAGTAAATGCACTTTTTTTATCTATAATATCTGCAAATACTGTGGATATGTCTGCTAGTTGATTTAAACTTAATGGAGTATAAATCTTGGGCCTAATTCTCTCTAAAACTCCATAATCCCTGTCCATATTTTCAAGGTCTAGCCAAAATCTCTCTGTTTCTGCAATATCCATAAGAAGATCAACCAAATATGGGTCAAACATTTTGTACTTTTGAGATTTAAACCAGTTCATTATTAGCCCCCGCTGCATAGAACCAAGATACCTATTGTATATGATTTCAAAGAAATCAGCAATATGTATGATTTGAGCTTCCTGAGGTGTTTCATTGGAACAAAGCCTGAAAGGGCCACTGCCGTTATAACACTCGTGATGATATCTGATAAATGAAGAAATATCATGGTCTACTGGCAGTTTCTTAATAATATTGGAACCAAACTCGCAATGTTCATATATGAAGTTCAAATCTGAATGAGAAGAGCTTAAGGCGTCAACTGCACCTATATCATGCAAGAAAGCAGCTATGTAGAGATTATTTAGTTTAGTACCTTTATATCCAAGCTTATAGGAAAGATGCAAAGCGATTAATGCTGTCTTCTTCGAGTGGGATGTAAAATCATGATTCTTAACATCCAATTCAGAGAATGTATTGATGCTTTTATTATCGAAACGATGTTCCTTAAAAATGCAGCTTTCCGCCAAATCTAAAGCTAAGGATATGGAGGATATAAATTTATTAAAGTCTAGTGTACCTTGTGGCTTATTCAATACGTTACCCCCAAAAAAACTTTGATACAAATAGTTATCTAATATACAATATTATAATTATAATGAAAAATGTGGAATATGTAAACTAGATGTGTTGTGAAAAAGACTTAACAAATACTAAATCGGTAGAAGTATCTGATTTAGTACCACCAGAAATGTATTTATCGCAACATATAAATTAAGGAAAATGTTTTGCACAATTTGATATAAGGTAATAGGTCTAGTGCAAAACATCTAGATTGTCATTTTTCTCATTGAATTGTATAATTTTAATGGACTACATTTTTGGGAGGTTGAGCAATGAAAAATCTATTGATAGATGCCATAAATTTCGGTTTGCCTTATGCATATGAAGGAAAGCCTGCTGCATATATACCTGAGCTAAGTAAGATGAACCCAAAGCATTTGGGGGTTGCCGTTGTTAGTATGAAAGGCGAAATGTGGTACAGCGGAGACAGTGAAGTTCGCTTTACCATGCAGAGTACATCAAAAATTGCTGCCTTGATGCTGGCAATTATGGACAGGGGAGAGCAGTACGTCTTTAGCAAGGTTGGTATGGAGCCAACTGGGGATCCATTTAATTCAATCATTAAACTAGAGACGATGAAAAGTGCAAAGCCTCTAAATCCTATGATTAATGCTGGTGCTATTGCAGTGAATTCATTTATAGCAGGTGCCAATATTGAGGACAAGCTAAATAGATTGATAAGCTTTATTAGAAAGCTCTGCCATAATGATAAAATATGGTTTAATGAAGCGGTATATAAATCAGAAAATACTACCGGTTATAGAAACAGAGCCTTAGCAAATTTTATGAAGGATGCAAACATCATAGATGGTGAGGTAGAAGATGTGTTGCAGCTGTATTTCAGACAGTGTGCAATTGAGGTTAATGCCATGGATTTAGCTATGATGGGTGCAGTACTTGCAGGAGACGGAAAAAGTCCTGTTACTGGAGAAATATTGATACCAAAGAATATCGCAAGACTAGTCAAAACATTTATGGTAACTTGTGGGATGTATGATGCTTCGGGAGAATTTGCTGTACGAGTTGGTTTGCCATCAAAAAGTGGAGTAGGTGGAGGTATTGTGGCAGCGGCGCCCGGAAAGATGGGAATTGGGGTATTTGGCCCTGCTCTGGACAGTAAAGGCAATAGCGCTGGCGGAATCAAGGTATTGGAGTATATTTCAAGCAAATTAGATTTAAGCATATTTTAGAGGTATTTTAATAGAATGAAGGGGAGGGATGAAATTGAAGAAGCTTTTTTTGGTATTTGCACTTTGTGCATTGAGCTTATATGGTGTTTTGTTTTGTTATGCAGATGTAAACAGCAAAACCATGAACATAATGGAAGACCTGCCATGGGTAACTAGGTCTGAGACGATAGATAACCTCAAATATATCAATGAATATAATGCAGACCTGCAATCGGTCATTTCAGAACAAAGCACCAATATAAACGCATTGAATGCCATTTATTATATAGGAAACTACAAAGAACGCTTTGACGGCAGCAGCTTAAAAAAATGTTTGGACTGGCAAAGTAACTACTTAGAAAGCGCACCATTATTTATAAGCGATAAATATAAAGGATATTATAGTTTGAGAACAGGAAAAATACTCAAACAATATCAGACCACAGAATTTTTCGATTATGCTGCTTTTGTTAAATCCGGAAGGCAGGAGTTTGACAGTTACATAAAAGGTGCAGTAAAGGATCAAAACAGTATGGGGCAATTAACCTTGCTGCTGCAGGAAAAGCTGCTTGACAAACTCATTGAGCTGGAACCCATGAAGCGGAAAGTTTTTCTGGAGGAAGTCTTGGATCTTGGACTTCCTGCAAATAGAAATAAATGCTTAGACTCCCTTTACCAAATGTTTGAGAGCAGAGTCAGACTGCAGCTGTTTGATCAAATGGCAGATTTAAACAAAGAGAAGCTGCAAAGTCTAAACCATAAAGTCGGCATAGTAATAAGTGCAGAAAAAAGTGGTGAACTGCTGCTGCAAAACAAGACCATAAACAGTAAAGATAAAGCAGTTCAGATTATCAATGTTATGCAAGGCGAAGAGGGCTATAAAGGTCTGACACTGCTTAATGAACTATATTCCAAACAAAACTATAATTTGGTCTTTAACAGAGAAGATGGCGATTCTCAAGAAATAGAGTTAGAAAAAGCAATAGATGTTATTGCAATAGATGAAAATGGATATGTGCATTTGGATTTAGATATCTTACTTAAGCAGGAAAGCAAAACAAATGAAAACACTGCGTCTACAAGTTCAGCAGTTATAAATAACGGAGAATCTCAGCTGAAGCAGTTAGAGGTGCTTTATCATAGTAAATCAAGCTCAGCTAGCGAGGTTATCAGAGAAATGAACCGATATAGTATTTATATGGAATTGAAGGATGCGAGGGTAAGCAACTTATATACGAAAGGTTTTGAGGCTAGGCAAAAGACCTGGAAAAAGAATTTGGATAATAAGCTCAACACTTTTGGAATAGGCGGTAGTGCTGACTTAATCGCATATGTAAAGCAGTTTGAGCTATTAGATAGAAATCCAAATAAGGGAGACAAAGCAAGGGTACTGGTTGCGAAGTATAGGAATTCAGATATTCAATTCAGAACAACACAGGAAGGAAGCATCTGGCTAACCAATATGATATCAAAACTTAGGTTAATGAAATAAAAGATTATTAGCAAACTACTTGAAGGCAGCTTTATGTTTTTAACAAAGGCTGCCTTTTGGCTGTCAATTGGAAAATTTTCGATGTTTGTCATATATTTGTTGATTCAGTAATAATGTTATATAAGAGATTATGTTGGGAGGGATCGTTTTGAGACCAAAAATCATTATAATAACCAAGAAAAAACTTATGATGTATATAGCACTAATTATTACCTTAGCTATAGTTGCACTTTTACTGTTTACACTTAGAGGTGACGGGGTTGATCTTCCTTCCTCAGGATATACATACCTTAAATATAAGGATGGAACCTATGTGGGCAATGAAAAGACTGAACAAGGGAACATTCGCGCAGAGGTAGTAATCAAGGATGAGAAGATTAAGCAAATAAATCTTATTGAATTCCCCCCGAAATACATAAATGACAATCCCGTACTAAAGGATGAAATACCTCAGCATATATATACTATTATTAAAAATCAAGATTTTGTGCAGTCAGACAGCACAAAGAATACTACATACATACTAAATAAGATTACTAAGGCAGTAAGAAATGCAGTAGATCAGTCTTTAATTGAATAAAAGCCACAATAAAAAGAAAGCTCAAGATAGTCAAACACCATCTTGAGCTTATTTTACTAAATTTTTATTTACATTCAGGGCATTTGCCATAGAAATAAAGCTGCTGACCAGTTATTTTATAACCAGTTTTGCTTGCGACCTGCTCAGTCAGATTAAAAAACATTTCATCATCAACGTCGTCAACTCTACCGCAGGAAATACAGGTTATGTGCGGGTGTGGATTAACGTTTGCATCATATCTGAATTTATCTTCTCCGACATTCAACTCCTGCACCAGGTTTAAGCTCTTAAACATTTCTAAGGATTTATAAACAGTAGCCAAACTCATTGTGGGATAAGTTGGTTGAAGCTTATTGTATATAGCTTCGACTGTAGGGTGGGCTTTGGTATGTTTCAACACGTCAAAAACTGCAATTCTCTGTGGGGTTACTTTATAACCCTTTTCCTTTAATACTTTGACAACATCAAACATTTTTTTCTCCTCCAATAAAATAGCAATCTATTTTTCAACAAAATATCACAAAAGATAATTGTTATACTGCAATAATCATTATTAATTAATATTATAACATATATATTTTTATTGTAAATATATATAAAATAATATTAATGTAAATCTAAATGTGTTTTCCATATTCTGATTACATATTAAATGTTTTGCACGAATTGATTTCTATTTAAGCTGTACAGTGCAAAACATATATATATTGCGAAAAAGCTTTATCATGTACAAATCAGTAGAAGCATCTGATTTTGTATTATTTATCATGAATTTTTCCCAATATATAAACAGTGGAAAATGTTTTGCACGAATTGATTTCTATTTAAGCTGTACAGTGCAAAACATATATATAAAACTGGTATAATATTACTTAGCAGATGTTTTTTATGTGACAAATTGGGAAAGGAAAGGTGTAAATATGAGATATCTTATAAGGCAAAAAGTATTTAGCTTTGGGGACAACTTTACTATTAAGGATGAATTTGAACAAGATAGATATATAGTCAGAGGAAAAGTCCTAAGCTTTGGCGATAAGCTGAGGCTTGAGGATCTAAATGGAAATGAGCTCTTTTATATTGAGCAAAAGCTTTTTAGATTTTTACCGGAATATAATATTTATGCGGGTGGCCAGCAAATGGCTACGGTGAAGAAGGAGCTGTCCTTTTTTACACCTAAATTTGTAATTAACAGCGTTTATGGCAGCTATGATATGCAGGGTAATATGTTCGGCTATGATTTCCAAATATACAAGGATGGAAGAATGGTTGCTGCCATTAGTAAGAAGTGGTTCGCCTTTAGTGATAGCTATGGTGTGGAAATTGAGAATGGTGAAGATCAAGCTTTTCTGCTGGCTTTAGCGATTGTAATAGACCAAGTCTTGCATGATGATAAGAATAATTCATAAAAGCTCCTACGTGTTTTGCACTGAATATTTTATTTTAAATCAAATTTGAACAACATATATTAACCAAGGTTCAATATTAAATTGTATAACATGTTGGAATAATAAAGTTGAATGCAAAACATGGGAAAAGGAGTTGTAGTATGATTAATAAAGATAATCTTATAGAAAGGCTAATTGCACAAAACAACCAAAAGATTTTACTGCTTGTTATGGATGGTGTTGGAGACATACCCCATAAGGACTTTGGTAAAAAGACTCCTTTAGAGTATGCTATTACATCAAATATTGATAAATTGGCAAGGGATTCTGTTATGGGAAGGATGATTCCGGTATTGCCTGGTGTTACCCCGGGTAGCGGTCCTGGGCATCTTGGACTTTTCGGATATGATCCCCTGCAATATCAGATAGGAAGAGGCATGCTGGAGGCGTTAGGATTAAGTATTGATATCAAAGATGGCGATATCGCCATGAGATGTAATTTTGCTTCTGCTGATGATAATGGTATTATTACAGATAGAAGAGCCGGCAGAATATCAACGGATAAGTGTGAAGAATTGTGCAGCTTGATAGGTGATGCCATAAAAGAAATTGATGGGGTACAAATCATTATAAGACCATCCTTGCAGCATAGATTTGTGGTTGTATTTAGAGGTAAGAATCTATGTGATATGCTAACCGACTCGGACCCATTATCTGAAGGTAAAGAGCCCTTAGAGGTAAGGGCACTGGATGAAAAAGCAGAATTCACAGCCAAGGTAGCCAATCAGTTTTATCAAGGGGTAAGAAGAGTTATAAAGGATTTAAAACCAGCAAACTCAATATTAATGAGAGGGTTTTCAGCGAGACCAAGAATTCCAACAATGATGGATCGATTTAAATTAAATTCTGTCTGCTTGGCAACATACCCAATGTATAAGGGCTTGTCAAAGCTGGTTGGAATGACAGTGATTGATGAAGCAGGCAATAATATTGAAGAGTTGTTTCAAAAGTATAATGATCTGCACAATAAGTATGACTTCTTTTTCATTCATGTGAAATATACTGACAGCAATGGTGAGGATGGCAACTTTGTAGGAAAGTCAAAAATTATTGAAGAAGTCGACAAAGCACTGCCCATCTTGCTGGAGAAGAAGCCAAATGTATTATGTATAACGGGAGATCACTCCACTCCTGCGGCTATGAAGTCTCATAGCTGGCATCATATACCGGTAATGATCAACTCAGATTACTGTGGTGCTGACGGCGCTGCAAGATTTACAGAGAACCAATGTAACAATGGAGGTCTTGGAACCTTCGAGAGCAAGCATCTAATAAATTATCTGCTTGCAAATGCAATGAGATTAAATAAGTACGGAGCATGAAAGGTGATTAATAATTGAAGAACATTAAGTATTTTTTTGAATATCTAAAGGATAAAGAGGTCTCTTTCTTTAAAAAGGGTTTGATATTGCTTAGCCTACTGTATTTTATATTGCCAACAGATATTGTGCCGGATTTTATAATAGGTCTGGGCTGGCTGGATGATGCCACTGTTGCAGCTTTTATATGGAATGCAGTGAGATCAGAGGTTGGTGCTTATATAAAAAGTCGCAAGATCGCTGATGGTAAGGTTGTCAATTTTGAAGATAAAAGAAAACGTAAGTAGCTAAAACTCGGCTTAGCCGGGTTTTTCTGTGAAGGGGATTATATGGAGCAAGTAAATTCGCTTTATCTGCAGGGTAGAGCCTTTGAGAAGAATAAAAGCATTGATGACAGAAAAGCCAAGGGAGTTTTCTATACACCCCTTGAGGTCGTTGATTATATGGTTAGAAACACCATAGCCTCCTTAGACATTATTAACAATCCCTATGCCAAGATTGTGGATATTTCTTGCGGAGCAGGATATTTTTTAATCCGATACTTTGAAGCCATGCGGAGCTTCTTTCAACAGAATTATAATGAAATTATAACCCTTAATCCACAGCTAAAGAATAAGCTTTCCTATGAGGATATAGGCAGATTCATCATAGAGCATAATATTTGGGGAGCTGACATAGATTCAGAAGCAGTAACTCTGGTGAAAGAGAGCTTGGATAAGGCAGCCGGCTGCAGCTGCAAAAGCAACATCATTTGTACAGACAGCTTGCTTGGCGGATTAGAAAATACTGAACATAAAGAATTCTGGGCACAGCAGTACGATTGTGTAATCGGGAATCCTCCCTATATTGGTCACAAGGGTGTTCCCTCTGAGTATAAAAGCATATTGTATAAGCATTACAAAGATGTATATAAGGATAAGGCGGATATCTCATACTGCTTTTTCAAAAGAGGGATGGAACTTCTTAAGCCTAGGGGAGTGCTCTGCTTTATCACCTCAAGATACTTTATGGAAGGACCTTCTGCAGATAAACTGCGTAGCTTCATCGCAGCTTATGATGTGGAAGAGCTTGTGGATTTTGGGGATTGCAAAGTATTTGCAGATGCTGGTGTATCGGTGGCAATCATATCAATAAGAAAGCAGTCAAGGCTAGAAGAAGTTCGGGTGAAGAAGTTAAAGATATGTTATGGCAACTCAGAGGTTATAAATATTGACGAAACAGAAGCTTTTTATATAAATAAAAGCTTTCTAAAAAAAGAAGGCTGGGTTTTGCTGGAGCCCAAGGCCCTGGAGATATACACGAAACTTGAAGGAAGCTCCACCCACCAGTTAGGAGATATATTTGATAGTTATCAAGGGATCATAACAGGCTGTGACAAAGCTTTTGTATTAAATGAGGTACAAGCAAAGGAACTGGGTATTGAAAAAGAGTTGTTGAAACCATGGATAAAAAACAGTCATGTGGATAAATTTGAGATAAAAAACACAGATAAGTTAATCATATACAGTGATCTAATTACAGAGCCTGCGAGCTTTCCACAGGCAATTGCCTTTGCTGAAGCTTATAAGAATAAACTAATGCAGCGGAGAGAATGTAAGCGAGGGGTAAGACATTGGTATCAACTGCAGTGGGGCCGAGACATCAAGAATTTTGAGCATGAAAAGATTGTTTATCCATATAAAGCTGCAAAAAATAGATTCGCTGTGGACAGGAAGGGTCTATATTGCAGCGCAGATGTATACAGCTTAATAATTAAAGAGGAATTTAAGGGGATATACTCCTTGGATTACATAACTGCCTTACTAAATTCAAAAACCATGGAATTTTATTTTAAATGCATTGCCAAAAAAATTAGTCCAACACTCTATGATTATTATCCCAACAAAGTATTGAAAATTGGACTACAGCTAAACGAATTCAACGAAATTATCGGGAATTTGGCAAAAACGATTAGTACTGCCAATAAATCAATAGAGAGAAAGTGTATTTTACAAGCCATAGATAGGGAAATATATAAGATGTACAATTTTAATGAAAGTCAAATTGAGATAATTGAAAATTCGGCAGGGGAGTGATTTGTTTGCTGCTTTTAATATCTGCCGTTGCACCATCTATAGCTTTGCTATACTACTTCTACACCAGGGATAAGTATGAAAAGGAACCGGGGCAAATGCTATTAAAAGCCTTTGCCCTAGGGTGTCTGGCAGTAATACCTGTAGTATTCTTTGAGCTTAGACTTAATATTTTTGATATGGCGGAAATAAATTACTTGAAGGCTGGCTATACGGCCTTTGTAGTAGCGGGTCTGGTAGAAGAAGGTTTTAAATTTTTTATATTTTGGTTTTTTATGTGGAAAAATAAGAATTTTAATGAAACCTATGATGGAATTGTGTACTGTGTGTTTATATCACTCGGTTTTGCAACGACTGAAAATATTGGATATGTACTGTTAACCGGTTATCATACCGCTTTTATAAGATCTATTACTGCTGTACCTGCCCATGCATTATTTGGGGTTATTATGGGTTATTATTTAGGGAAGGCACGATTTGCCGATGAAAAGGCAAAGACCAAATATCTGATGCTTGCATCTTTAGTACCTATTGTTCTACATGGAATATATGACTTTATACTTTTTTCTCAAAGTATGGAGCTGATGCTTTTGTTTATACCGTATATGCTATTTCTGTGGAAACGAGGCCTTAGCAATGTAGATGAATTGTCAGGACACTCACCCTTTGCGATTAAATACAAAAGAGAAAATAAAAAGTGAATTTGCAAATTGCAAATTCACTTTTTTATAAGCATAATCCATTAAGCTTTCTTATACTTACATAATTCCATAGGCTACAATTCCCAATAAGCCTGCTATTGCTAAGGCTAAAATCGGGTGCACCTTAAATCTATATACCCCTATAAAAACCAGAATACCTATTATAACGCTTTTTATATCAACAAAGGATATCTTACCTATGTTGAAGCACGCAGCGGCGATAAGACCAAGTACAGCAGGTCTGATGCCCTTTAGTACCCAATTAACCTGTTTAAGGTGCTTGAATTTATTGAAGTAAATAGAAACAATCAAGCTTAGGGTAAAGGGTACCAATACAACACCAAGGGTTGCCAGGGTTGAACCAGCAAAGCCACCCATTTTATACCCTACGAAGGTTGAAGCATTTACAGCGATAGGACCAGGAGTCATTTCTGCGATTGCTACAATGTTGGTGAAGTCCACAAGACTAAGCCAATGATTGCTTTCGATGATTTCTCTTTGCATGAATGCTAATACACCATAGCCTCCACCGAAGCTGAAGGCACCGATTTTAAGAAAGGCGATAAAAAGTTTTATTATCATATGCGTATCACTCCTTTCCTTTGAAAATAAACATTCCAGCTATTCCCGCCAAAATGACTACAAAAATAGG
>JARBUB010000047.1 GCA_029239905.1 Clostridia bacterium | reverse complement strand
CTTGTACTAAATATTCTAAATTTAATATTAACTTAATATTAAAAACCATTTTAATTTGTATATGCTTTTAATTGTTTTATTACAAAATAAATTTCTCAACAACCTGTGCCACCCCATCGGCCATGTAGTCTGCGGTCACATAATCCGCTTTGTCCTTAAGGCATTGCTCTGCATTGCCCATAGCTACCCCAAGACCTGCATATTCAATCATGCTGATGTCATTTTCATTATCTCCAATGGTTATAATTTCTGATTTATCGATACATAGTAGCTCCGCTAGTCTAGAAACTGCATTTCCTTTGGAGACTTCCTTACTCATTATCTCAATATTATCTGCCAGTGATTTACTTGCACTGACAATACCAGTCTTAAGTATTTGCTCCCTTACATATTGAAGCTTGCTCTCATCATCATCAACAACAACTGCCTTAAAAATCTCACTTTTCTCTTGCTCAGTCATGTCTTCAAAATTTTCTAGCACCCTGATTTTTACTTGATCCTCTTCAGCCAAGTACTTATTCCATTCTGTATAACGTGTGGATATATTAATCAGTCGTTCAGTAAATATAGTATCTTTACTAAAGAAATGACAAAATAAGCCTTTTTCTCGTGTCAGCCTAATCATTTCACCTATTGCCATTTCAGGAAGCAGGCATTGATACAAAGTCTTATCCGCATCCTCATCTCTGATAATGGCCCCGTTGCTGGCAATGATTGGAGTAGATACTCCCAGCAGCTTGGCATAATATAAGGCTGAGGTATATATTCTTCCCGTTGCGACAACAACGTGGACACCCTTGTCCATGGCTGCCCGTAAGGCATTCTTATTTCTTTCACTGACAATTTTATCTTTATTTAACAATGTATAATCCATATCTGTAACAATCATCTTGTATTTAGGCATTCTAATAACACTCCCTTAGAAATAATCTTAGCACTATTATACCCTTTGTTTTTTATAAGTGGCAATAAAAGTACAAATTCGCCTGAGACTTAACTAATCCCAGGCGAATTATTTTTAATATTTATTTTTGAATCTTTGAGGCACTGATGCTAAGTGTTTCTTTGCCACGCTCGTAGGAAATTTGTATACTATAACCTTTTTCGTTGCTTCCACCATATGATATAACGTCATTGGCGCTCATTTCATAAGAATCCTTTGTAAAATCTTTTTTTATACTCTCATAATAACTAGTGAAATCTTTTTCTTTGACCTTTTCTATGATAATCATACTAAATTCCTCACTATCCATTACACTGACGATAGTGCCATCTTTAAACTCCGGAATATTCTTAACTAAGTCAGAATCGGGCCATTTTGTGCTGCCAAAAGTGACCTCTGTGCCATCATCACCCTTAATCTTGACGGTATCACCAGAAACATCTACATTTCCGCCGCTAAGGTCCTCTATTACCTTTTCACCGATGGCGTCACTGACCTTAGATTCAATCTTTTCTTTAACTCCACAGCCAGCAAGTGATAAAACCATCACCAGTGAAAGGAGTACAACAAATACCTTTTTCATAATAATCCCTCCTATTCATTTTCATATATTGATATGTATTTTTTTGTGATTTTTCATCACTCTGCATGACGTTGCAGCGAAGCCTATTCTTGATATTTATGAACTTGCAACCCAAATTATTACCCATCATTTAACAATATATTCACACATCCATGTAATATTGCTATTTCATAATAACAATATTTAAAAAATCTTTAAAAGTACTTAAAAACAAAAAAAGACAGCTACGATTCTTAAATTTCTTTCAAATAATCGTAATTGCCTTTTTGATTTTACTATATAGACTAAACTACTAAAACGTAGTATTTTGAATGTTTTGGTGCGCGAGATGGGAGTTGAACCCACAAAACTACGAACCTGAATCGTATACGTATGCCAATTCCGTCACTCGCGCACTTTTATTGCTGCAATAAATATTATAGCACTTTAAATCATAATATTCAAACTATAATCCAATAATATAGTAGCTTACAAAAGCTTTTACTGTTCCTAACCTCACTGTTACGTATTTCTTCACCATTTTTCTATACTCTTCAAGATGAGTTCTATCATTTTCGTCGGCTTGCTCATTGCTATACCTCTGCCGTTCCAATAGCCTTATGATCTTGTCCCCATCTCCATAGTCATCATCCAATGCATATTTAACCTTAAACCAATATTCTCTCATCGTTTCTTCGTCGTCCATTTTAACATTTATTTTCTTCAGATAACGCAGAATGTCTTGGAAATATTTTATAGAGTACTGCTTACCAATTTCTTTTTTTAATTGCAATTCGATATACGCTCTTTTTAGGAGTAAATATGCAATTCTAAGTAACAATATTCCAATAATCACAAGTATTATACGTGTACCAACAGAAATTTCCCTATTTTGTCTTCCATCAGCTGTCGTACCTTCCTCGTCATCTACTTCTAGATTCTTATCTCTAGAAGGAGAATCTAGAGGTGAAGTCACTGCCGTAGGCTCCTTTTCATCTGGTTCAGGAATTGGTGCAGTTGCTACTTCCCCTTGTGCTCTAAATCCTTGCAATGGATAAGCTGGGGTAGCTTCAAAGGTTAACCACCCATAGGATCCAAAATTCACTTCTACCCAAGCATGAGCATCAGTACCAGCTACATTTCTCACTGTAGAGTTTTTATATTTTGCTAAGAAGCCTTCCACATATCTGCATGGTATATCAGAAGCTCTCAATAGCACTGCCATAGATGTTGCAAAGTATGTGCAATAGCCTTCTTTGTCTTCAAATAAGAAATAATCAACGAATTCTGCGCCTTCTGGCAATTCCGAAGGAGTTAATGAGTATTTGTAATTGCTCCTTAAATACTTCTCGATCGCCTTTGCCTTATCATAGTCATTGTTATATTTGGATGTAATATCCTTAGCAAGCTGCTTTACCCTATTAGAAATATTGTCAGGCAATTGCTGATAAGTTTCCAGCATAATGTTTGCTTTGATACTTCTCAATTTATTTACATCAATATATGGCATCTGAGATTTTACAACATATTTATCTCTTTTATCAATAGCCCTAGAAAAAACAGCTTCGCCATCCTGGTCTACAAAAAACTTGCCAGACTTATATGAAGTGCTGTATAAGGTGTTGGGTGCAAATATTGTAGAGGTTATTAAACCCTGATGAGCAATGGTAATTTCCTTACTATAGCCGGCATTCCCTGTCCAAGTCACTGGAATCAAAGAATCTGAATTATACTCATTTCTGCTCTTTTTAATTTTCTTCCAGCTGCTTCCAGTGTAAAAATCCTTAACAGCACCTCTTAAATAGATGTCATCCATCGCATTGGTTTCTACGACAAGCATGACTTTCTCTGAAAGTTGAACTGGCCCCCCCAATCTCTTTGTTTTATACCCAACTGTATCAATGCTGTATTTTGATCCAAAACCGAAGCTGTAATTTTCAAAGTTATCATTTCTCCAATTTTCTATGAAAGGAAAAACTTGCACTGCCTTTTCGCTTAACCAAGACCACTGCATAGGCTTTATATCCAATACCGCAAACTGAGATATCCCTATAGAAATCATTACAATAATTAGGGAATTAAGTATCCACTTGATTTCAATAAATTTATCAATCTTACTTTCTGCATTCAGCCATTCAAGCTTCTTACGACTGTAAATGTTGTAGGAATATAAAACCAAAGCTGCAAATAGGTAATAAAACAAATATAGTCTCGCTTTTGAAACATATATAAACCAGAAGAACGCAAAAGCGCCAGTACCCAAAGCAATCAGCAGTCCATAAAATTTCTTGCTGAACACTATTAATGTAATAACAAGTGTAACCAATAGTATATAGAGAATTCCGAAAATCAAAGAGTATTCTAATTTGAATGCTTCATAACCAATTACATATTGAGTCAGCCATCTAAAAAAATCCCCTAAATAGCTTAACAAGTCAGCCGGGATAACCAATTTATTGACATAGGAGTAAATGCCTCCCCCTATCAAAACTAGAGCCGCTGCGATTAAGGTTATAGGCAGTCTTATTAGAACCGCTGCGATTAGCACAATAAGAAAAGTGTATCCAAACAATTGTAATGTCTTAATGTTCATTCCTGTGGAGTCAGCAACTGCCATATTTAAGCTCATTACCATAATAGTTATCAATATTATAAAAAATACAAATTCCAAAAACTTTCTATTCATATTAGCGACCCCCCAACACAAGCCTAACATCATCAGCAAGAGATAAGGTGTTTACCATTATTCCCCTTTGCTTTAAGGCCTCAACATTGTTATTGACCAGGTCCTTGCTGCGACATAAATAGACCACTGCAAATTCTATTCCTTTTGCCTTGAAGCCCATTAGTACCTCTAAGGCGATATCATCTAACTGTGGGGTTATAACGATTGCTGTCGCGCCTAAGTTTAACTTTTGAGCTTCTCTTTTAACCAAATCCCATACCAGGGTATCCCCGCTTACTTGGGCCTTGGTAATTTGGTCTAAAAACTCAGGATATCTTGCAATACCTGTCCCCGACAGTTTAATAAAATGATTTTCCTTCGCATATAGGCTTACTGCCATATTATTGTTTAAGGCATATCTTACAATCGAAACAGCACACTCTGCACCTAGTTCCTCAATATCATCTGCATATTCATCTACATAGTTTTTGCTATGCAAATCCCAAAATACATTTACGTCTGCTGTTGCATTTAATTCCAGGTTCTTTACGTAAAACTCACCCTTATGAGCCGTAACTTTCCAGTGAATTTTCTTGAAGCTATCACCCGTAGCGTATTTTCTGATATCTCTAACACTTGCAAAATCCTCATATGCACTATGATTGACTGAAACCGTACCAAAATTTTGTCTAAAGGGTATCAAGAGGCTTTTTAGATTATGTACTTTGGGATACACATATAGAGATACATCTGTTTGAAAGATTTTCCTCCATCTAAAGATGCCCATAGCGTCACCAAATTCCACTTCTGCATATCCAATTTGATATATACCCTTGTTTTTACATGTAAACTCCTTGATAATCATGGTCTTTGATGCAGGCATTATGGAGTAGATTAAATCCTGCTCTTGTTCCCCTGTCAACCTTTTAGAAAAATTGGTTTTAACCTTTAAATAGGGGATAGGAAAAATACCCGAATTATAAAACTCCAGCTCAACCTTTACCTTATCCCCGACTTGTACCTTATCACTGTTTTTCCAAAGAATATTTATGATGTTTTTATAAACACTTCTCCCACTCAGGTAAGAAAGCAATATAATTGACAGCAATGTTGTAACCAGGCTATATATAAACACACCTCCCACAAGCATGGCTGTAACAATCAATATTGCCAACAGCACAAAAGGAAGTTTGCTTATCTTAATCATTTAATTTCACCACTGGTACACGGACTGACTTAACGATTTCTGCCAGTACCGAGTTTTCATTCTTACCCTGTATCTTTGCTTCTGATTTAAGTATCAATCTATGAGCTAAGGTTACATAAATCAATTCTTTTATATCATCTGGAATAACATATCCTCTGCCTCTGATATAAGCCAAAGCTCTTGCTGCATTGAATAATGATAGGGTAGCCCTTGGGCTGCAGCCTAAGTAAATATCCTGATGTGTTCTTGTCAGCTGTGTTACTTGAATGATATAATCTTGGATGCTCTCATCCACAAAGATTTTTTCAACCTCTTGTTTCATTACAACAATTTCTTCTTCAGAAACAACTGCTTCAAGATTGCTTAGAGGGTTCTCTTCCTTGTAGGCAGTAAGAATTTTCTTTTCTTCTATGAAATTTGGGTAGCCCATAGTAATTCTCATGGTGAATCTATCCAGCTGTGCCTCTGGCAAAGGAAAGGTACCTTCATATTCAATAGGATTTTGTGTTGCAAGAACCATAAAGGGTGTCGGTAGCATATATGTGCTCCCATCAACTGTTATTTGCTTTTCCTGCATAGCTTCCAACAAGCTGGATTGAGTTTTGGGAGAGCTTCTGTTAATTTCATCAGCCAAAACAAAATTGGAGACTATTGGCCCCTGCTTATACTCAAACTCCCCACTTTTCATGTTATATACCGTTAATCCTGTGATGTCTGAAGGTACAAGGTCGGGAGTAAACTGAATCCTCTTAAAACTACAGCCTATAGATTTAGCAATTGCGTGCACCAAGGTTGTTTTACCAACCCCTGGAACGTCCTCAATAAGTACATGCCCTCCACTTAGTAAAGCAACCAATATCTTCTCAGTGACCTCTTTCTTACCGATAATTACCTTTGAAACATTACTAATAACCCCGGTCAGTTTTGTGTTATTTAAGTTCATGCAAGTCCCTCCTCACAAATGATTATTCAACCACGAATTTATACTTTACTATCACTTACCAATATATGTATCAAGTGTATATGTACATTGTATTTTAAATTTTCAAATAATTCAATTAACTACGTTTGAAATATATTCGAAATATTGTTCACAGTTTACAAAACAAGAAAACTGCCCTTATTGAGCAGTTCTCTTGTTTTGTTCTTTTACTAACAGCCATTGTTCTCTCGCTATTTTCTCTATTCTAGGATTTTTCGCTCTATCTGGATTTGAAACTGCTTTGTTAAACCAAAACACCGCATCATTTAACTTGCTTATCCGTCTTGAAAGCTCACCCAGCAAATACTGTATTGATATTTCATCCAAATTGCCTATAGGAAGATTCTCTTTGTCATAAGCATGTTTATAATACTCTAAGGTGTACTTTATGAACTCCAGTTCCTTCTCATCCTTCAGTTCTCTGTAAAGCCATGCGATCTTTAAGGTTAAGCCTGCAATGATACTGTCTTTTGCATCCCTTGATTTTGCTATATATAATGCCAGCTTATAGCTATCCAAAGCATCATTTATAGTTCTTTCCCCACAAAAACTTCTATTAACTACCTTTCCTGATAACACTTCTTTTAATGTATTTAATTCCTTTGGACTTAAATTGTCAAAATTATTTTCCGATGAGGAATAGCCACAGTTAGGACACACTAATATCTCATAATGCATTGGATTATGCCCTTTGTAAGTTGTGCAAAAATCCTCATCTCTTCTTTCAACACGTAAAGAAGATAATCTTACTCTTTTACTAGAAAAACTATTATTACATACTGGACATTTAAATTCTTTTTCATATAGTGCTTCGCTCATAATTACTCTCCGTATTCATATTTATATATCTATTGTATGACTCTATGGGTAATTATTCAATACTTTTTACAATAATGCAAATGAAAAGACCTCGTAAGAACATGATTCTAATACAAGGTCTTTGATAAACTTATTATTTACTTTTAAGTAATTATACCCTCTAAATCCCGCCTGGCATCACTGGTGGTGGTATCACTGGTGTTACAACAGGAGGTGGAATAACTTTTGTTCCTATCCTTGTTACCCCGTTTACAACTCTATAATTAGATGTACCTAAGTTCTCTCTTAGGATTTCCTTGTCGCCTTGATATACAATTCTTTGAGTTTTTACTACATAACCAACGTGAGATTTCTTTTCAATAATCTCAGTTCCTACAGGCAAAGTTGGATCCTGAATAATCTTTATCGTTGGATTAAGTGTTTTTATGGTCTCAGTGTTTATTTTGACAGTTCTGCCTGGATGTTCACTTTTACCGAATACTATAAATTTAACCCAGCTGCCTTTTACCTCTCCATAAATATATATTGGATAATCAGTATTATTCATGAACTTAAAATCAATATAATCTCCGGAAATTGTGGCATCTCTTCCTAAACCAACATAGGAAAGTGTCAAAGAGTGATTTTGTCTTTCAATTATTTTCAAATTTGACAACAGTACTGCATTATATAAAGTACTGGATACCTGACAAACGCCACCACCTATTCCTGGAACCAATTCATTGTTTATGATAACCTTCGCATCTTTATATCCGAATTTAGCGAGTCTAGGTCCAAGTATTTCATTTACTGAATATACTTCACCTGGTCTAACCAGCACGTTATTTGTACTATTTGTTGCAACCTTTATATTTGTTGATCTATCCACATCAGCAGCATTAAACTTTGTTGAAAACTCACCAAGCTTATCTTGAATAACAGCCAGATCTGATTTTTTAACGATTGGTGCTACAATATCTACTGGTAAATCTAATACCGCTACATCAACTTTGTTCAACTGCTCTGCGATCATAGAGCTTGCATTTTCTTGATTCAGCTTCCTTCCAATCTTTTCCTCTGTAATTTGAAAACCCGTGCCTATATATTTTATTGTTGCATCGACAACTTCTTGATCAATTTCCTTAGATATTTTACTGATCAAACTGTCTATGGGAGTATCGTTATAGGTACTTTCCAATTCAAAATTCTGTGCCTTCATCTTTGACTGAATTGTTTCTGTCAGTTGAACTAAAAAATCACCTGTATGACCAACCTTATATGCTTTATCAACCGCTTCTGTAACATTATACGAATATCCTAAGTCACTGTATTTGATATTCCACTCTTTTCCTTCGAATTTTAAGGCTATAAAAGAGTTTTCAATTTTTTCGTTATACATATTATTTAGCATGTTTTCTGCTGATTTCCTCGACATACCTGACACATTTATTCCGTTTATCGAAATATTATCCCTTATGGCATCACCGCTTAGTAAGGCAATAGCCGCAGCAATAATTATTGCTATTAATAAAAATATAATTACAGTTATTAATCCGATTTTGCTCAGTTTATACTCTTTCATCTAGCTACCTCCCTCACATATATATAGACGAGCATATCACAAATTTGTTTCATATTTTGCATAAATCAGCTATTAAAATATATTCCAATATATCCATTTCCATGTAAACATATAGTATGTTTCAAAAATATCTATATGCAATCTTATTACTTTTCCCAATGAAATTCAATAATATCTCCACTTTTAATTGTGTCAGTATAATTTGCATCTTTTCCATTTAACCTCATTGAATTTATACCTTTTATTTTCAAAACATCAACTTCGATATGATTGAAAATATCTAAAAACATCAAACTATCCTTGTTTTGCTCAATTGTCAAGGGTTCACCATTTACCGTGACCACGATACCATTTGAGTGAATACTGCCTGTAGTATCTGCTTCTGGGTTCAAATTATTATTCCAGTTTATATAATCACCATTACTGACGTTGCTATTCAGCTCTGCAGGTTTTCCATTCATATCAATGAAAATATCATTTGTTTCTATTCCCATAAATTTAAATAATTCCTCAACGGTATTAATTGCTTTAATTTCTACAAAATCTTGTTCCTTAATCTTGTAATCCACTGTTTGATGCTCACCATTTACAATAATTTCCGGCGTTAATATCTTTTCAACGTTGTTTATATAAACAATTTTACCTCGTGACAGACTGGCATAGCTGCTTATATTGACCTCTGCATTATTGCCATCAATAGCAGGATCAATAATTATTCTATCTCCATTAGATAAAGTCTTATCTATGGAGCCTTGCGAACCATTAATAAAAATTCTTGCTGATTCTCCTAATTGACCTTTTACAGTTTCAAGCTTTCCATTCAATGTAAAGCTTAAAGATAAGCCTCTTTTACCAATAAGACTTCTTGGATTAAACCCTACTAATATTAGAGCATCCGCAACTGTTAATGCTTTTGAGTTAAACAGCTTAATGCTTTTCTCGTTAACATAAACAGTTAAGAAATCCTTTTGCTTATTCATGAAAGCTGTAACAGCGATGCCAATTGGCGTCACAAATTCAGGTCCAGAGAGCTTTTTATCCTTAATCTCCAATTCCTTTATCTGAGTAATTTTTCTTAAGCCTACTCTTTCTAAAGGTAATTGGAGCATCATTGCAATGTGCTTCTCCAAACCGGGTACTAAGCTTCCACCGCCTACTAGAAAAACAGCACTGGGAGATTTTCCATTATACTCTAATATCTTATCGCATATATCCTTAGCCAACTGCTCAATAGACGGATTAATTGCCGCTATCATTTCTTCTGCTGAAAGCTGCTTTGTGATATCCATGATATCTTTAAACTTGATTTTGCTTTTTTTGGATAGTGCAAGCTTAATTTGTTCTGCTGTATCGAAATCCAGTAAGTATGTCTCTGCCAATTTTTCTGTAATCTCATCCCCTGCGACCGGCACCATTCCAAAGGCAAATACAGAACCATTTTTTGTAAGGGCAATGTCAGACGTTCCTGCTCCGACATCCACCAAAGCAATATTCAGCATTCTTAGATTGTTTTGTACACTTACATTGATCGCTGCAATCGGCTCTAATGTTAAGCTTGATACTTCAAGATCTATCCTTGAAACCACGGAATATAAACTATCTACTACTAACTTAGGCAAAAATGTTGCCAAAACTTCAACACCAACATTGCTTGCTTTATGCCCTTCCAAATTGGCTATAATGCCTCCATTCAAGTAGTAATTAACGACCGCATAACCTACACAGTAGTATTGATTCCCATCTCCTGTCAGCATTTCCTCAACTTCAATTTGAGCCTTCTGAATAGCTTCTATTTCAAGACTGCTAATCGTATCTCTTTCAATTGGATTTTCTTTTTCTATTCTTCTTTCAAGAAGTACCTTATGAGTTTTTAAAGAACGACCTGCAGCTGCAATGGCAACACTTGTAAGCTTAATACCAAGCTTCTCTTCCAAACGCTGTTTTACATTACCTGCAGCCTTTGCTACCAACTCAATATCATGCACTTGCCCGTCATACATAGCTCTTTCTTTATGCTCTTCAACATCATAAGCCAAAATATTAAACTTTTCACCCTCATGGCAACCTACAATTCCGACAACGGATCTTGTGCCGATATCCAAAGAGAATACTATTTCCTGTTCATTCATTGAACAATCACCCTATTAAATAAATTTTTTTGTTGCCAAGAAAATCATAAATTTATCATATGATAATCCATATATATCTTGTGAAAAACATATAACAGACTTCCTTAATTCTATAATACTTCAATTGTAGCTTTTGTACAAACAATATCATAATATTCTATAATATTACAATAACTCCTTTTATATTTAAGGTTTTGACAAAAAACTTTAGAAATTACGAATGCAAATAACTATTTCACTTCTTATACCTTGATATAATTAATAGCTCTGCTACAATTTTCATGTTTAATTAACCTCAAAAATCAAAACCTATACTATATATGTTGCGAAAAAGATTTATCATATACAAAACCAGTAGAAGCATCTGATTTTGTATGATCAAAGATGTATTTTTCGCAACATATGAATAGAAGAAAATGTTTTGCACATTCTGATTTAATGTAAGATGTTTAGTGCAAAACATATATAACAGAATTCTTTAACGAAGGGAGTTATGTAATATGCGCAAAAATTCAATGGGAATGATGAAGCTAGGTGCTATTGGTGCTTTAGCTGGTTTGGTTCTGGTTCCAGTAATGAATTCAAAGACAAGAAGGAGAATCACTAGAACCAGTAGAAACGCTTATTTTAAAGTGGCTGATCTTGCAGGTGATCTTAAAGACATGATATCAAGGTAATGATATTTAGGTAAAAGAAAAGACTTGGGTTTCTTAACTTCCCGAGTCTTTTTTACTGATTATTATTCTCTTTCAAAAAATCACTTTTTAAAAGTCCCATTAAAATTTCATCATAGTATGCTCCATCAATATAAGCAGACTTCCTAGTCCTGCCTTCAAATTTAAAGCCACATTTTTCATAGCAGTGCGCTGCCCGCTCATTATACTCATATACCCTCAGGTCAACTCTATTAATATCTAAACTCAAAAAAGCATATTCAACTATTGTTATTACTGCATCTCCGCCATAGCCTTTACTCCAGTAATCTTTGTCGCCTATTCTAATCCCCAGCTTGCAGCTTTTATCTTGTTGATTAAAATCATATAACTGAATGGTTCCTATAGGCTTTCCGTTCAAATCGTCAACCATAAGATTCATAGGATCTGAACCAAAGCTTCTTGTCATGTTGTACTTAAGCTTAGAGGCACTTACCTTATTGTTGCTCCATCCAGCCAATTTGTTTAATTCATAATCATTATACCATTTAAGCAGATATGATATGTCGCTGTTCTCATAAACACGCAGTAGGACCTTTTTACCTTGCAATAATTGAACATTTACATTGCTGCTTAAAATAGACATCCTATGCATAAGCTTTGTAAAGAACATAAAAAGTTTGAAAGCATTTGTTATGTACTCCTGGCCGTTGTTTATCAAATTCAATACATCAGATGACTCCACCTCAAATTTCAGGTGTATTGAACCTTTGAGGCCGCTTTCAATAATATATCCTTCACTGCTTTTAAGGACTGTAAATTTTGCTTTTACAAGTTTGTTTTCAGTTATGATAAGCCCGTAATTATCATTGTTATAAAACAATATCTTTATAAAAAAAGGTTTTAGTAGTGCATACTTCTTGAAAAACACCTTGTAAAGTTCATCCATATTTTCTGCAAAAGCTTTTAATTGATTGATTGTAAATTCCTGCATACAGCTTCTCCTGTGCATCTAAATAATATTTATATTTTTAATTTAAATATTATATCCGTATTGTTTTCTTCAAATCCTATTTTCTTATATAAGCCTAGCGCATTTTTATTCTCTCCGTCAACATTTAATGCCGCCTTGCTTAGTTCAGCTTCTTTTACTTTATTTATACAATGATTTAACGCCATCTCTCCAAGCCCTTTGCCTCTATAGTCACTGTATACAGTGACATTATGAATATATCCTCTATCTATATCTCTTTGGAATCCGATTGCAGCAGTAGCTACAATGTTGTCTCTGTGCTTTATAAAGAAAACATACTCATCAGGGTTGTAGAGTAGCGTTTGAAAACTATTCTCATTATACAATACATCCCCTTCCTTTTTAAAGCCTGCATTCATTATGTCAACATAATTATTGATATCTTCCATAGCTAGCTGAATAAAGGAATATTCATCGGTTGGTGCAGCTTTGCAAGCTACATCTTTAAGATTATAATCCATTTTCCACATATACTTATGAATTTTAAAGTCTCTGTTCTGCAAAAACTTAACCGAATGCTCCATGTGTTCCTTCGCAAAGGCAGTTACCACTTTTATGTTGCAAGCTCTAAATTTATCAAAGGTAATATCATACAACATTTTTCCCACGCCTTGATGTCTATAGCCTGGATGTACGATCAACTCAAAGTTTGCTTCATCGCCATCTTTTGAGTTTTTGATGCAAGCGGCGAAAGCAATCAACTCATCATTATGATAAGCTAGCATGGCATTTTCTCTTAGATGCGGCTGGGACAATATATACTCTAACACTCGTTCAGATATACTTAGTTCCAGTTCATCTAGTTCATTAATAAGCTTGGCAAATCCCTTTATTTTTTCTATATCTTCTCTTTCAAAGGATTTAATTTTTACCTCCTGCTGTAACACCTTTTCTACCCCCTTTAATTACGCCTCCCAAAAGGAAGCAATAAATTCATCTAATCTACTTATATTGCCTGCAACAAAATGACCCTCCCACTCCTTTGGAAACAATTTTTTGTATCCTATTTGATCAAATCTATCATCTATTAGGACCACAATTCCTTTGTCATGCTCTGTTCTAATGACTCGCCCGGCTGCCTGCTGCACCTTATTCATTCCTGGGAACTTATATGCATAATCAAAGCCTACACCATTTTGCTTGTCAAAATAATCCTTTATTACATCTCTTTCCAGACAAAGCTGCGGCAGCCCTACCCCGACAATAATCGCCCCGGACAACCTGTCTCCCGTTAAATCTATTCCTTCTGAGAACATTCCACCCATAACTGCGAAACCAAGCATTGTCTTCTCCTTATCTGCTTGAAAGCTTTGGAGAAATTCCTCTTTGTGTTCTTCACTCATATCCTGATTTTGCACAATGATATCATAATCATTATTATATTCTTCAATTACTTTCAGTATGTCCTTCATATACAAGTAGGAAGAACAATAAACCAAATAATTACCCTTTTTGTGTTTCACGGCAGTGTTTATACATTCAGCCACCTGCTTAATGCTGTTTTCTCTATCTTTAAACCTAGTAGATATGCCCTTGGCCAAACAAAGCCCTAAGTTTTTTCTGGGAAAAGCAGAAGCCAATCTCATTGTATAAGAGCTATCGCCGCCTCCTAGCAAATTCACATAATATTGCATTGGCAAAAGTGTAGCGGAGAAAAACACAGCAGATTTGGCCTTCGATATTTTTTCTTTCAGTAGCTGCGATGCATCTATACAAAATCGAAAAGCTCTGAAATTTTCAAGAAGAACAATGTGTCAAAATATAGCTGCAGCGCTTGCTCATTTAGAGCTCCGCTATTTTGCTGCAATAACTCCTCAAAGTTCGTTGCCAGTTTTCTGAGAAGCTTAGGCAGCTCCTTAGGAAGCTCCTTTGTAACGTGAACTTTGTCTTCCATAGTTTTTTTGTATTCTACAAAATATTTATTAATATCCGTAAGAATTTTATATAAACGCTTGTTTATGTCTTTGAAATACCTTTTTTGATCAAGTATGGCACTTTTGCTAATAGCAGCAGTATACATGGCCCTAGATCTATCAACCAAATTGTGAGCTTCATCTATGAGCAGTGCATACTTTCCATCGCTGCTGCTTTCACTTCCGTCCCCGAAATACCTTCTCAAATGCGCTCTAGGGTCAAAAGCATAGTTATAGTCACAAATAATTATATCAACCCATAAGGATAAATCCAGTGAAAATTCAAAAGGGCATACCTCATGTTTTATAGCATATTCCTCAATAACAGCTCTGCTAAGCACATCATTATTCGTCAATATATCTTTGACAGCATCGTCTATCCTATCGAAGTAACCTTTCGCATAAATACATTCCTCTGCTTTGCAGCTGCTTTCCTTTTCAAAGCATATTTTGTCCTTGGCAGTGATGACAACACTTTTTGCTTTCAAGCCCTTTTGCATAAGCAGCTTAATGGTATCCTCTGCCACCTGACGGGTAATTGTTTTTGCTGTAAGATAAAATATCTTTGATATTAGTCCTTCTCCCAGTGCCTTCAAAGCAGGAAACATTGTGGAAATTGTCTTCCCTGTACCTGTGGGAGCCTGAGCAAAAATACTGTTGCCTTCATTTATAGTCTTATATACAGCTACCGCAAACTCTCTTTGATTCTTGCGGTAGGCGTCAAAGGGGAACTGCAGCTTCGATATTGATTGGTTCCTGCTCTCAACATTTTTCTGTATAAATTTGAACCAATTCCAAATCTTGTTAATCATTCCTTCAAAAAAAGCTTTCAGTTCCTGAACTTCAAAGCTTGCAGTCA
>JARBUB010000046.1 GCA_029239905.1 Clostridia bacterium | reverse complement strand
AAGTTTAAATGCGAAGAACAAACAAAGGGTGAAATAATGGAGGCTATGATGAAAAGGTTTCTTGCATTTTCTATTTTCTGCATATCTATCTTTATTCTACCAGGCTGTTCCCAGCTTATGAGCAATAGGTCTGAGATAGATAGAATTTTTAATACCAGAGTTATTGGCCTTGATAAGACTGCAGAAAACAAAGTATTATATACAATTACGACGAAGACAGCCGTTTCGCCCGCCAAGGGGCAGCAAGCCGACGCTGCACCTTCAGAAATCTTGGTATCAGAAGGCGCCACAGTATTTGATGCTGCAAGAAGTATGACTGCATATGCCTATAAAAAGCCTCATTACGGTCACACGGAATTTATTATTTTTGGAGAGGATACTGCAAGAGCTGGTATATTGCCATATCTAGACTTCATAAGCAGGAATCAAGAATTTAGATATAATGCCAAAATATATATCGTTAAAGGACTATCTGCCAACACCTTTATCAACAGTGTCAATCAAGGAAATTTGTTCCTTGCTGATAAGCTATCTACTTTAGAAGATAATTCCTATGCACTTTCAAAGGCAGGTAAGGTAACTCTTTCCGAGGCATTATTTGTCCTTGGCAAAGAGAATATATCAACCTTCTTGCCTGTTTTAGAGATAGCTCCAACGAAATCTGGCAAGAATTCTACCGAAGGCAAGTACGATATGATATTGAAAGGTTATGCAGTATTTAAAGAGGATAAACTGCAAGAATTTCTAGATGAAGAAATGTCAATGGGCATAAATTGGGTTAAGAATAGAATCCAATCCGGTGTTATTCTAGTAGAAGCACAGGATAAGAAAATAGTTTCTATGGAGATCATTCAAAATAAAACATCCATAAAGCCCTACTTAGATGAAAATGGGCTGCGGTGTACAATTAGCATCAAATTTAATACGAATATAGCTGAAATATTATCCCAAAAGGAGATATTTAACAAGGAGAGCTTTGATTACTTAAGGGAACAACAGGAAAAGCAAGTTAAAAAAGAAGTAGAGAAGATACTAGACTATGCGTTGACAATGAATATGGATATCTTCGGGTTTGTATCAAACTTCTCCATGAAATATCCCATGATGAAAAATGAGCTGCGAGAAAATTGGCAGGAGCTTTTTCCTAAAATTAAGTTTAATGTTGAAGTAGACTCCAATATTAATAGAACTTATCTTATAAAGGATCCAGCAAACAAAAAATAGAAAGAAACGGTGAGTTTTATGTTCTTCCTTATTTGTATCATATTGATAATTGGTTTTTTTGATCTCAGAAAGATGATTAAGAATAAACAGCGAAACGATATAATATGCTTTGTAATAATTGCATTTGGCAGTATACTATATGGGCTTTATTATAATACTCATATGTATACCGCAAGCTTGATTGGGGTCTTCCTCAGATTATTGCAGGTGCAGTAAAAGGAGTTAGAAATATGCAGCAGCCTCAGAAAACAAAGGATAGGGTTTCCATGCGACAGTTGGCTATGATATATATCATAACTGGCTTTTCGCCTGCCATAAGATTTCTACCTGCCTTTGCTGCTCAGGTTGCAAAAGAAGCAGGCTGGATTTCTCCTGTAATGGCTATAATTCCTATAGGACTCACTATGTTTTTTTTTCATAAGGTTTTCAGTAAAACCAAGGATAAAAACACCTTTGATGTGATAAATTCCATACTTGGAAAATATGTCGGTAACTTTATCATAATTCTACATTTGTTATGGGTATTATTTTTACTAGCCTATTACGTCCGTCTTCACGGAGAAAGGCTGTCAAGTACGCTATTTCCGAATCTAAATATAACTTTTTCTTTTGTAATAATACTAGCTGTAGCTTCATATACACTGCGTTCTGGAGCAACGGCAGTTGCCCGAATGGGAGAATTTATAACCCCTATCCTATTATTATTATTCGCGTTCACAGCCGTTTTTTTGATTCCTAGGGTCAGAGCAGATGCCTTGCTGCCAGTATATTTTAATGACACTATCCCACTTATAAAAGCAAGTGTTGGTACACTTTCATTATTTTCCTATATTACAATATTACTCATGCTTAGCAACAACATTATCGGCAAGGAAAATACCGCCAAGATCATGTATAAGTCAGGTCTTTTATATTTCATTATGTTAATTTTACTTTTGATTATGAGTATTGGAAATTTAGGCAGTGATGTAACTGCAAGAGCTGCTAATCCATTTCTCATAATAGTGAAACAAATTTCTATTTTAGATACAATCGAAAATATCGAATCCCTTGTCATAGCCATGTGGATTCTTTCTGATGCCATGATGATTGTTACTTTAGCTGTCGTATCATTAAATATCATGAGATATCTTTTTAGGCTTTCTGATACTAGAAATCTCGTAAATATATTATTTGTGCTGATATATATCTTTGCCCTAGCTATTGCGTCAAATAGAATGGAAATGGATTTGTTTGCCAGCACTATTATCATATACCTTAATACTTGGATTGGTTATGGAGCACCCGCACTTCTTTTTTTCGTTGGCCTTATTAGGAGAAAAATATAAAGGCCATGAAACCTTTTGGATTCACAGCCGCATTAAAAATTATTTATTTTGTGTGAAATTATTATTTTTGCGATTATCCTCTGCTTTACAAGCAGTACCATTGATGCCTCATTGTCCATAAAATCCAAATAATTCTTTGGACATTTCTACATTTTTATTTTTCTTATTGTAATCACAGTTTTCACATTTCATTGTATCACCTCCATGATACAATTAGTTTTTACTTTTCATTACGTTCTATGCTTTTTTCTCCAAGCCACTCACAAAGCCTTCCCATTTGTCATAAAAACCGCTTCCAAATTCTAAGTCAGTTTCATCAAATTTTACTTCCAAATCGGCTATTTGTTCTGGTGTCATACCCTTTTCTATCCATGGATATAGTATTTCATCTTCTTTTTTGATGTGCTCAGTCAAAAGCTCTCTGTAGTGCTTCAAGCTATAAGATACATAAGCAGCATCTCCTGTCTCGAGCCCTAAAAGTACTGATTTTACATAATATCTGCCTTTCTTATGATCCTCCAGCATAACATTAATGATGTCTATATTTCCCTTTGCATAAGCAAAAAGTATATCCTCTTCCTTGGCGTGATGAAATTTGTCTGCAAATTGTTTTATAAATTCTACGCTTTGAAGTACAACTTCTCTATTACCTTCCAGATCTGCATTTACTCTATCACATAAATCAGGAACCAATGCCAAAAGTCTTTTTATTAGTGTATGCTCGTCAACCAACTTTTGAATTGGTTCTGAATAAACGATTTCTCTCTGAACCTGCATACCAATATCTTCTTTTGTTTCAGTTGTTGATGCATCCTCACCATTCAGCACTGCCTCAATCTTTTTCATCATTTCTGCTTCAATATGCTTTGGCACATTGTGTATTTCAATGATATCTTTTAGCAAACAAGTTCCTACACTACAAGTAACGCATCCTATTTCATAATCATTAAGTATTGTTCCTATCTTAGGGAACTCTGTAATCACTGACTTTATAGCCATATTTAAATATCTTTCCATTATAATTCTCCTCAAAGCTTTATTTGTTAATTTAATTTTATATTAAAAAACAGAAGCAGTAAGTGATTTGCATCACTTACTGCTATAATCTTAATAACTTAATCTATATGTTGGGAAAAATACAGTTCTGATAATTTAAATCAGATGCTTCTACTGGTTTTATATAGGATAATCTTTTTCGCAACATATCTACTGCTCCTTATGCTTTCCATCATGTCCTTCTTTAAATGAATCTCTTAGCTCTTCAGCCTGTTCTTTTGTCAGTATTCCATCTTCTACTAACTTGTTCATAGCATTATCTTTGTTGTGCTCCTTAAAAAATGCTCTTCTTTGTTCTTCAGTCATATTTTGAAGCTGCTTATGCATTTCCATTCTTTCTTTTCTGGCATTTTCAAAATATACTTTGACCTTATCTGCTTGAGCTGGAGTTATTGTACCCTTTTGAACCATTGCATTTAATTTCTCATTGAAAAGCGCTTCTTTTATCTCTCTAAATTTATCTCTTATCAACGTCGCTTCAGCATCGTTTATAACCTTCGCATTGACTAAGTCGTTTACCAATCCATGTTTATGGTCTTTTCTTAAATTCTTTTTTTCTTCAGGTTGAAGATTCTTTTGATCTGCTTTCTTCTGTTGTATAAATTTATCTATTTGATCCGCCTTTTCTCTGGTCAGCTTGCCTTCCTCCACCAACTTGTCAATAACAACCTTAAAATCCCCATGTCTGCACCCTAGAATTGTTGGTGCCGGAGCTCTTCTTACCAAGGTAGCAGACTTCATATTATTTACTAATTCGTTATTGTCTTCTGCAGATACAATAACTCCAGAAGCAAAAACCATGCTGCAAATCAGAAGACTGCACATAATTTTATTTATCATCTTATTCCGCAAATTATCACCCCTCAAAAAAATTTGTCATAGTCCATGACATGTATATTTTGCCCTTATATAAAGTTTATTAGTATTGAAAAAGCCATATAATATGGATTTAAGTTCCACTTTATATGGCATGATTTTACATTATTTATTTTTGAATAAATTAAAATTTAGGGTGTATTCACCCGGCGGCATAGGTTGTTTTGTGCGACTGTTGATAGGGTTCCAAAGAATTAAATGTTCTGTTTTAAATATTGCTTCCGAAAGCGTTATTTTCTCAATAGTCGAATTGCCTGTGACAGTTACATCACCTATTGTTGGTACTATAGTTTTAAGCTTTATTACCACATAGCCCGGTGGTGAATTTTCCTTATAAATAATTTTTTTGGGGGATATTTCAATACTTTCTATATCTGCTGCTTTAACTCTCAAGTTAGCATCTTTTCTTAGTATTCTATCTTCAATCTCTATATCGTCTACAACACTACTAGTTTCGGTTCCAATTCGATTGTCTGGCACCCAAAGCTTTAAACCTGATGAAAGCCTAGAGAGCCATGGCTTGTTAAATTTCCTAATTTCCTGTTCTGTAGTATTAAATCTATTTGCAATTTTATATAAAGTGTCTCCACCTTCGACATAATAGCGTTTTAATTTTTGCTTAGTCATATAAACCCCCTAATAAGCACATAAAAGCTTTATTGCTTAATTCTTTTAATAGCTACTATTACATCTTATTCTAAATGCCAAGAAATGTTACATCATTCTATTGAAAAAGTAAGAAGCATCTATACTGAGATGCTTCTTACTTTGAATCCTTATATCAATAGCTCTAAACTTAATAGATCTTTAATTATTATTTTCTTATTGCCCTCAAACTCCAAGATACCTTCATCTTGCATTGCTACAAGTTTTCTGCTGATTGTTTCCCGTGTAGTACCGATAAAGCTGCCCATTTCCTCTCGATTCAAAGGTAAATCTATCATGACCCCATTCTTAGGTTCCCTGCCGCTTTCCTTAAGAAATCCCATAAGCATGGATGCAATCCTGGTCTCTATATCCTTAGTGTTTAGATTTTGCACCAGCGTTTCCAGCTTGATCAATCTATCATGCAAGGCCTCTAAAATTTTTAAGGTTATCGTAGGGTTTTTCTTTATGATAGAATCAAAATGATGTTTTGAAACAGTACATAAGCTTGTATCCTCAAGGGCAGCACCATTGAATTCAAAATTTGATATTTTCAGCAAGCTCAGTTCTCCAATAAAATCTCCTTCATTAAGTATATATAGAATTTGCTCCTTGCCTTCTCGAGTATAATTGAAGATTTTCATTCTTCCAGAGTTCACTATGTATACTCTGTCTGATATATCACCAATCTTAAATACCAAATCGCCTTTGGAATAGTGCTTTCTTTCAATATTGTCCACAATTTCCCCAAGCAGTTGATCGCTCAATTCAGAGAAAATTGTCACCTTCTTAGCACAGTACTCACCAGAACAGCTTTTATGATTGCATTTTACACATGCTTCACAGCCCATTATCAACACTCCTATGCCTTTTTATAATATTTAATTTATACATATTTCTACACCTAATAAGGAAAAATGTAAATTGTGATTGTAATCATACTTTTATCTCTTATTTTATATTATAATATACATATAAACAAATGATGAAAAAACATAAATGAAGGAGTGGATATTATGAGCTTTAAAATCAACGATAACATAAAATGGGTTGGCAAAATAGACTGGGAACTTCGAACCTTCCACGGAGAAGAATATTCGACACATAGAGGTTCTAGTTATAACTCCTATTTAATACAAGATGAAAAAACAGTTTTGATTGATACTGTATGGGCACCTTTTTCAAAGGAATATGTAGCAAATTTAAAAAAAGAAATTGATTTAAATAAAATTGATTATATAATCATTAATCATGCAGAGCCGGACCACAGTGGTGCACTTCCTGAGTTAATGAGAGAAATACCAAACACACCAATTTATTGTACTGCAAACGCCGTTAAGTCTATAAAAGGCCATTATCATCAGGATTGGAATTTCAACGTGGTTAAGACTGGCGACAAGCTAAACATAGGAAGCAAAGAATTTGTCTTTATTGAAGCAAGAATGCTTCATTGGCCTGATACAATGTTTAGTTATCTAACAGGAGACAATATACTATTTAGTACCGATGCCTTTGGTCAACACTTAGCTTCAGAGCTTATGTACAACGATTTAGTTGATCAAGCAGAGCTTTATCAGGAAGCAATAAAATACTATGCAAACATCCTTACTCCATTTAGTAAGTTTGTAGAAAAGAAAATTGAAGAAGTGGTAGCCTTGAATGTACCTGTAAGTATGATATGCCCAAGTCACGGCATTATTTGGAGAGACAATCCACTTCAAATCGTTACGAAGTATATGGAATGGGCAAAGGATTACCAGGAGAATCAAGTAACTATCATGTATGATTCAATGTGGAACGCTACAAGAAAAATGGCTGAGGCAATTGCTTCAGGAGTTAAGAGTTCAAATCCAGAAGTAATCATCAAGCTATTTAATACAGGCAAGGCAGATGAAAACGATGTCATCACAGAGATATTCAAATCAAAGGGAATACTAATGGGATCATCTACCATCAACAAAGGCATATTGCGCTCTGTAGCTGCTATGTTGGAGGAAATGAAAGGTCTAGCTTTCAAAAATAAAAAAGCGGCTGCCTTCGGAAGCTATGGCTGGAGTGGAGAATCAGTTCAAATAATCACAGAGGGACTTAAAGATGCTGGCTTTGAAGTAATAGACAACGGTGTAAAAGCTCTTTGGAATCCAGATCAAGAAAGCATAGACAAATGCTTTGAATTAGGAAGACAATTCGGAGAAGCTATAAAATAAAAAATTAGCTTATGGATAAAATCCATAAGCTAATTTTTTATTTTAATTAAGGGCAGAATATTGATGATAACAATTTATTATTTTTTCGGAGGTAAACTTATGACTGACAATAACCAAACAAATAAACAAGCTACTTGTGAGCTTTGTAAAAGAACTGAAAATGAAAAGCCTATATTTACAACAGATTATCAAGGCAGAAAGCTTCAGGTTTGCGCCCATTGCTTACCTGGGTTAATACACGGTTAGCAACAATAAGTTTTATAGGTTTGGGACGGTATAAAAACCGTCCCAAACTTTTTTAGAATGCCGGTACTACAGCGCCTTGATATTTATCCTCAATGAATTTCTTCACTTCTGAACTATTCAAAACCTGAACTAACTTCTTAATCTCTGTCTTTTCTTGATCTCCATTTCTTACAACGATTGTATTTGCATAGGGTGAATCTTTTCCTTCTATAATTAGAGCATCCTTTACAGGATTCAAACCTGCTGGCAATGCATAGTTGGTATTGATTACAGCTGCTTCCACATCTTCTAATACTCTCGGAAGCTGTGCTGCTTCTGCCAATTCAATTTTCAAGTTCTTTGGATTTTCTGCTATGTCCTTTTCTGTTGAAGTAATTGAACCTCCATCCCTAAGCTTTATAATACCATTAGACTGAAGGAGCAATAGAGCTCTTGCGGCATTGGCAGAGTCATTTGGTATTGCTATTACTGCGCCAGCCTTAATCTCGCTGATGTTTTTAATGTTCTTTGAATATAGTGCCAAGGGCTCAACATGTACAGCCCCTGCCGAAACTAAATCCTGGTTTCTCTCTTTATTAAAGCTGTCCAAGTAAGGCTGATGTTGAAAGAAATTCGCATCCAGCTCCTTATCGACTAAAGCAGTATTTGGCTGCACATAATCTTGAAATTCAACAATCTCAAGCTTAATGTTCTCCTTCTCCAAAAGCGGCTTAACAAAATTAAGCAGTTCTGCATGAGGAATTGGAGTTGCGCCAATTTTTATTACAGTTACTTTTGGAGCTGCTGCAGGTACCGCACTAGCTGCCTGTTCTGCTGGCTTTGCAGTACACCCTACTACCCCCACTATTGTTAATGAAATTGCTATGATTAATGCTATCACTTTTTTCATATTATTCTCTCCTTATTTTTTAATTTTGTTTGAGTGTTTACTATCAGGGTCGACGTTGAAGCCGTCCCTACCTTATCAAACTTTTATATATCTTATCCCCTAAGAATTGCACCAGCTGCACTATAGCAAGCAGTACAAGTACGGTTCCAATCAAAACATCCTCTTGAAAGCCTTGATATCCAAAGCGTATGGCCAAGTCCCCCAAGCCGCCGCCACCTATTGCTCCTGCCATTGCGGAGTAGCTAATCAGATTGATTACTGTTAAGGTTATTCCAGATACGATAGAAGGTAATGCTTCTGGCAAAATCACCTTATATATAATCTGCATTGTACTTGCTCCCATTGACAATGCCGCTTCAATAATTCCCCAAGTAAGCTCTTTGACTGAGCCCCCAACGAGTCTTGCAACAAAGGGTATGGCTGCTATAGTCAATGGAACAATGGCTGCAGTTGTACCAATCCTTCTGCCTATCAAAAACTTACTTAATGGGAAAACTGCAATCATGAGGATGATAAAGGGTAAGGACCTTGCTATATTGATTAATAAATTAAGTACCCTGTTTAAATTCTTATGGGGCCATATGTGATTTTCTTCTGATATTGCTGTTATAAACCCCAATGGGACCCCCAGCAAAACAGAAAACACTGTAGAAGCTGCCACCATGTACAAGGTCTCCAGCAGAGGCTGCGGCATCAAATTCATCAGTTTAATTAGGATGTCATACAACTCGTTCATTATCTACCAGCTCCTCTACATATAATTCATTTTGATTCAGATACTCCAATGCCTTCTGCAAGGCTTCACAATCTCCTGAAATTTCTATTATAAGATTTCCGTAATACTTTTCCTGTACATTGCTTATGTGCCCTGCAATAATGTTTACTTCAACGCCTGTTCGCTTTATCATCTGAGAGATAATAGGCTGGCGAGCTGATTCTTGTAAAAAGGTAAGTTTATATCGTCTTGTATTGTCGCCTTGTGCATTAGATTCATAGCTGCCCTCCAGGCTTTTATGACCCAGAAACCTTTTCGTTACAGGATGCTTAGGCTTTGAAAACAACTCAAAGGTGGTTCCCATCTCTACAATTTCACCTTCAGAAATAACTGCCACCTTGTTGCATATCTCTTTGATGACCTCCATCTGGTGAGTAATTAATATTATTGTAATTCCCAAGGTCGCATTTATTTGCTTCAGCAAAGCGAGTATTGACTTCGTGGTGCTGGGATCCAGAGAAGATGTGGCCTCATCACAAAGCAGTAATTCAGCCTTTCCCGCCAAGGCCCTGGCTATTGCTACTCTTTGCTTTTGCCCCCCGCTTAATTGACTGGGGTAACTGTGCTTTTTATCAGTTAGACCAACCAAATCCAAAAGCTCATTGACTCTATCATCAATATTGGTTTTATGATAACCAGCTACTTCTAAAGGGAATGCAATGTTTTTGCTGCAGTCTCTACGGCTTAATAGGTTGAAGCTCTGAAATATCATACCAATTCTTCTTCTAATCTTCAGTATCTCCTCATCCTTTAGCTTCATGATGTCTTGCCCATCAATGAGTACGCTGCCTGTCGTTGGTTCTTCCAATCTGTTTATACATCGTATAAGGGTTGACTTGCCTGCACCGCTTAGGCCGATTATGCCATAGATGTCACCTTTTTCTATCTTAAGATTTATATTTTTTAGTGCATCAACTGTGATAT
The DNA here is from genome assembly GCA_029239905.1 of Clostridia bacterium. Taxonomy (GTDB): domain Bacteria; phylum Bacillota; class Clostridia; order Lutisporales; family Lutisporaceae; genus GWB2-37-7. The sequence goes on along the minus strand of JARBUB010000046.1, from coordinate 4,256 downwards.
TTTTATCTATAAAGCTTTTGCTTAAATCTTTAATTTCTATCATGCATTCACCTCATTCTATTTTCTATTTCGCATCCTCACTAGCCAAAATCATATATATGTCTATAAAAAGCTCTCTCGCCTTGCTTTCGTTTATACACATGTTTATCACCACCTTTCACAATCTAGCAGGCCAAGTGTTGCTATAGCTGCATTTGAAGACCCTGCGCCCTCTCCAATGCAATTGGAAACTCTGGTCTAAACAATAAAAAAACCTCTTTCAATGAAAGAGGTTTTAGATATAGCTATAGTTATAGCTATGCTCAAGTCCTCTCTCATCTCTCAGTAATTTCTTACTGCAGGAATTGACACCGTGCATTCAAATGAAAAATGTCGGTTGTCGGGCTTCATCGGGCCAGTCCCTCTGCCTCTCTGGATAAGAGTTTTTTATATTAAGTTAATTATATTTGCTAATCTTGTAATTTATGCAAGTCCTGACAAACATCAACCCAAGTTCCATTTGTCAACCTTTGCATTTCTTCAGGTGTAATGCTTAATGCACTGTTTTTAGATCCTGCAGCAGGGTAGACCTTGGCAAAATCCTTTAGAGATATGTCTAAAAATATGTCAAGTGGATTTGCTAGCCCAAAGGGGCAAACTCCACCAACAGGATGTCCTGTTACTTGAACTACCTCTTCAGCATCCAGCATTCTAGCTTTTTCGCCGAAATAATCTTTGTATTTTCTATTGTCTACCTTAGCATCTCCTCTTGTAACAACCAAAACAAACTTTTCTTTCAGCTTAAAAGATAAGGTTTTAGCAATTTCTCCCGGCTGAACCCCAATTGATTCCGCTGCCAATGCAACCGTAGCGCTGCTGGTTTCTAACTCAAAAATAGGATCTTCTAAACCTCTGTCAGTAAAATGCCTTCTTACGCTTTCCACACTCATATTTTCACCCACTTAAAAAAAATTCCCCTTCTGAAAAACAGAAGAGGTTCAAATCTCACTCATCTATCTTTCAACATGCTGAAGCTTCAACATGCTGCTGGATTTAGCACCTCGCTTTCGCAGGTTGCCGGGTTTCAAAGGGCCAGTCCCTCCACCACTCTTGATAGCCATATTTTATTAAAACTTATTATATTGTATACATGATACATTGTCAACATAAATCTAAAAGTTAGTTTTTTCCATTTAGTATTTTATCGATAGCTTCTCTTAGCTTGTCTACCTTAAGAGGTTTTGATATGTGCGCATCCATACCTGCCGCTAAACATTTATCTATATCCTCAACCATAGCACTTGCAGTAAGCGCTATAATTGGAATTTTACTTCCTGTATCCCGCTCCTTGTTCCTAATAATACGAGCTGCTTCTAGACCATCCATTTCCGGCATTTGAACATCCATCAAAACCATATCGTACTGACCCTTCTCAAAGCTTTCAACTGCCAACCTTCCGTTTTCAACTATATCATAGTCACAGCCAAGTTTCTTCAAATATAAGCCGATTATTTCTCTGTTTATACTATTATCTTCAGCTATAAGCAGCTTTAATCCTGATAAATCACTATCTCTTGGCACCGTTGATTCTTCCAGTATATCCAATGCAGCAGCAGCATCTTCCAGCTCTAGAGAAATAATAAATCGACTTCCCTCTCCCAGTTCGCTTTCCACCCTGATACTTCCATCCATAAGCTCTATGAGGCTTTTCACAATCGAAAGTCCAAGACCTGTTCCTCCATACTTCCTAGTGGTGGAGCTATCTGCCTGCTTGAAGTTGTCAAATATTACATCCAGCTTATCAGCCGGTATTCCTAAGCCTGTATCCTTTACAGTTATTTCAATCGCATTTTTACCATCTTTGCTGCCCAAATATCTAAGTAAAATGTCTACTTTGCCTTCTTTTGTAAACTTTACTGAGTTTCCAATTAAGTTCACTAATATTTGTCTTATCTTAACAGCATCACCCTGCAAATATTTCGGCAATGCCTGGTCTATACTGCACCCTAATATAATTGATCTGTTGGACGTAGATATCTCAAATACCTCTAAAGTATCCTTGATGATTTGAGCTAAATCTATAGTTCCTTTGTCCAGTTCCATTTTCCCTGCTTCAACCTTTGATAAGTCTAAAATATCATTGATCGTTGCCAGAAGAGATTCCGCAGATTTAATTATTATTTGATTATATCTCTTTTGCTCATCCTTTGAAAATTCTTCTGTATCAAGCATTTCAGCAATACCTATTATTGCGTTCATGGGAGTTCTTATTTCATGACTCATATTTGCCAAGAAATAGCCCTTTGTCTTGTTCGCACTCTCGGCAGCAGCCCTTGCTTTTTTAGCCTCTAGCAAAGCTTCTTCCAAAGCTGTAATATTTCTCAGGTCAACTATTTCTCCAACTTTAACGCCATTTTTGTCAAACAGCTCCGATTTGCTCAAATCGAAATATATCGTCTGAGAAGGTGTAGTAAAACTTATACGGGCATAAGTTACTTCTTTGTTGCATATCGCTTGTGTCAATTCATTCCAATGCTCAGTTAGAGAAAAGATGCTTAATCCGATATAATCAGCTACTCCAGTATGATTATCCAGCAAAATTTCTCTTGCCTTCTTATTCATGTCTAAAACTCTATGATTATTATCCAGCACAATCATAATATCTTCCATTTCTTCCACCAGCAAATCTCTTGCAATCGGTATTAAGTCCAAAAGCTTGTAGTGAAATATTGCATAGAAAAAAAGCAGACCTGTAATCAGGAAAGATATTGGTGTTAAATCCAGCTTCATACTAGGAATCAAATTAAAAATTAAATTTGAAACCAGGGGAATAAACGCAGCAAAAACTATGATTAATGCTTGCTGACGGTGCTTAAATTTAGATCCTTGATATGATTTTATGAACAAAAATATTCCGGCTAAGATAAAGAAATAAAGATAAATCATGTTAGCCCAAAGCAGCGGGCCATTTTTCATCATCAATATTCCGTCCTGCATATATACATCTGTATAAAAACGATGATGTAGTGAATTGTTCCATATTGCATGAAAGATAATAGCAGGAAAAATCATGATTTTGAGATATTGCTTCAACTTTAAGCTTTTTGTTCTATGCTTGTATTCCCATGCCAAGGCATAAAAAGCAATAGGTGTAATTTGCACTCCTATAAATCTCAAGTTCGCATACATTATTTTCATTTCAAATTCTGGTACCAACAAGGTCATTATTTGAAAAAATGACCATATAGATATGGTCGTCATCAAAATAGCCAAAGGTATTGCCCCTTGGATTCCCCTGCGTTTTAATGCTATATAGCCCAATAATAGACCGATTCCCGAAGTCAACATTAACAAAAATATGTAAAGATCATAAAATTCTTTCATAATTACACTCCAATTCTATGACATAATATTCTATAATTATACATTATATTGTATTATTTTTAAATCTTTATAAGTATCATAAAGATAAAATAACTACTATTTTTTACCTTATCATAAATGGTATAATCAGAATAAATGCAATCTAAAATTCGGGGGGATAAAATGATTGATACACGATCTATAAATATTGAGGATTTGACATGTAATATTGGTATAGACAAAGATACGGTGATAGAGCTTCTAGATATTTATTGTCGCGATATGTCAGAAGAAATACAGCGGGTTAAGCTATTTCACACAAATCAGGACTGGGTTGGTCTACAGAGAACAATTCATAATATTAAAGGCGTTTCGGCAAACCTATACCTGCAAGATATGTTTAAAGCTGCAGAGCAATTAGATGAAAGATTAAAAAAATGCGATTTTAAAGGTATTGAGCATTGTATCCAAGATTTGCTTCATACCTTTGATGAAACACTTAAAAGCATAAATATAATTTCTAAGCAACCATAAAAACCTTCTTAGGTTATGCTCTTACACGCTGTAGAAAGATATGTAAACGGAAGAACAAGTATATAAAAGACCAGAGAGATGTTTTCTAAAAACAGCTCTTCTGGTCTTTTTCATGTTATAGGTAAGCAGTGATTTTCTATTTGCTTTTTATATATTTATCTAATGTATCAGTTATTTTCTGGTTTATCTCCTCGATATCTACGGTTTTTATCGTAATGTCCTGTAGATTGTACATTTGTTTCAGCTTCAATATTCTATAAACGCTTTGATCTATTCTCTCTTCTGTGATTCTTCCTGCCTGCACAGCCTCGTCAAGTGCTTTCATTACTGCCACGGCATTTTCATATTTATGTGCCACCAATATAATATCGCTGCCTGCC
>JARBUB010000289.1 GCA_029239905.1 Clostridia bacterium | reverse complement strand
GGTATCTTCACCTACATCAGACAACAGCATATACTCATGGGATACCTTGCCCCCCATCATACCGTTATCTGAACGGACAGAAATGACCTGAGGAACACCCGCACGCTCAAATATTCTGTGATAAGCCTGCAGTGCTCTCTCATAATATTGCTCCAAGTCCTCCTGTGAGGTATGAAAGGAATAAGCGTCCTTCATGGTGAATTCTCTCACTCTGATAAGCCCGCCCCTTGCTCTTGTCTCATCGCGGAATTTGGTTTGAATTTGATAAATCATAAAGGGATATTTTGAGTAAGACTTTACCTCACTTCGTGCAAGATGAACAGCAGCTTCTTCATGGGTCATCCCCAGCAGCATATCATGTCCTACTCTGTCCTTAAAACGTATAAGCCCATTGGTAACACTGTCGAAGCGACCGGACTCCTGCCACAGCTCAGCAGGCAGAACCATAGGAAATAGCACCTCTTGACCGTCAATAGCATCCATTTCCTCACGAATAATCTGCTCGATCTTTCTTGCAACCTTTTTGGCAGGCAGCAGCATGGAATATATTCCGTTTGACACTTGGCGAATATATCCGCCTCTAAGGAGATAGATATGGCTTGGAAGTATTGCTTCTCCTGGTTTTTCTTTATAACGTTCTCCTAACAGCTTACTAATTAACATATTATCAAATCCTTTCAATGAATATTTTTCAAAATTGATACAAAAAACAAAATCGCTATACAGGACTTCCTGCATAGCGATAGTTTTCACAGGCACAAGCTAAAATAGCACTTGCGCCTGCTTATTACGGCACAAATGCTTTAACTCGGGCTCGGGCAGCTATTAAATTTTAATGTACATGTATAAATCATTATTATCACACCTAATTTAATTTTTTACCAGTTTATCACTTAAATATCCAAATTGTCAAGGGGGGGAGGTTATATTTCTCTTTTCATAAAAAACCTTCTACTACTATCATATTTCCATAACAGTAGAAGGTTCATCTAAAATAGTAAATTGATTATCTTCATCCGTTTATAACTTCAATAAAAATTCAGACCGTATAGTCACTTAGCATCTATAAATTTATGTCTCAACCTAACTAAATTTGAACATATGAATTGTTGTTTCAAGCTTCTTAGCCATTTCATGCAAGTCCTCAGCTAAAGCGCCAACTTGTTCCGCTGCAGCATTCTGTTGTTGAATAGATGCTGAAACCTGTTCCGAGCTTGCCGCTGTCTCTTCTGATACAGCTGATATATTTTCAATTACCGATATCACCTGTTCTCTGCTATCCTTAATATTTTGCAAGCCGCCTGTAATATCATTGATCCGTTCTGCGATTACCTTAATGCCCTGGGATATTTCTGCAAATGTCTCTTTTGAATTCATTACTGCTTTATTCTGCTCATGACTTACCAATTGAGATGTCTTCATCGCTACCTGGGTTCTCTTTACATCCTGCTGGATTGCAGCTATTATATCCTTTACATTATTACTTGATTTGCTGGTATTTTCCGCCAGCTTTCTTACCTCATCAGCTACAACTGCAAAGCCTCTTCCCGCTTCACCTGCCCTAGCAGCTTCAATGGCAGCATTTAATGCCAGCAAATTAGTCTGCTCAGATATTCCCATTATTGTTTCTACAATCGTGTTTATTTCATTGGCTTTAAAATTCAATTCATCAACAATACCTGCAACCTCTTTCCCAACCTTATTGCTTACATTTGTTTTATCTGCAAGAATATTCATTGCCTCTAAACCCTTTATATTTGCATTCAATATCTGGTTGGAATAATCCTTACTTTGGCTGATTTGATTTGATATCACTTCGATTTCAGTGGAAAGCCTTGTTACCGCAATGACACCTTCTTCTGAATCCTTAGCTTGCTCACTGGCACCACCCGCAACTTCCGTAATTGCTTTGCTTACATCTTCAATAGAAGCAGCTGTTTGTTCTGTTGTTACAGATAGCGTTTTTGAAGATGCAGATACACGCTTTCCTAATTCATCGATTTTAATAATCAAATCTTTTATATTCGTCATCATATTGCTAAAACTCATACTCAATCTGCCTATCTCATTCTTTGATTTGTATGTGCTATGAACAGTCAAATCGCCTTTTGAAGCCTTCTCCATCATCTGTACGATATTGACGATCGGTTTTGTAATCCCATTAGCGACAAGGTATGTAACTAGTACAACTATCAAAATTAAACCTAAGGCTACTAATATATTTTTCTCTTGATAATCCATAACAAAAGCCATTGCATCCGACTTCTTCTGAACTGTTATGACAGCCCAATTACTTGACTTTCCGGGCAGTTTAACCGTGCTATAGGCGCTTATTACGCGATCGCCATTACCGTCAATATATTCGTCAACTCCAACTTCTCCATTCAGAGCCTTTTCTGTAATCTCCTTCAACTTGCTTGGCACTTCAATATCCAAAACCTCAGTCTTCTGATTACCGTTCTTATCTTTTATGACGTTGCCACTGCTGTCCCTTACCAGTACAGTCTTGTTTGACATTTTATAATTATAAAGCTCCGATATTTGCTGCTTGTCAGGATGTGCTATTACGACACCTTCCCCATCTATGATATATGCATAGCTATTCTTATTCTTACTAAACTTCTCAACCATGGTCTGAAGTGCATCAAGCTTTATATCTGAACCCATAACCCCTATTATATTAGAAGCCTCGTCATATATTGGCAAAAATACAGATGTAACAGGAACATTGCCATTTACGGAATAATAGGATTTACTTACAAAAGGCTGCTTATCTCCCATCATCTGCTTAAACCACCATCTGCCTGAACGATCTCCATTCTCTCCCGTTGATCTTGCACTTTGCATTCCGTCTATGCCCTGAATATACAGCAAATCAAAATAAGCATGTCGTCCTGCAGTATTCACTAATATATTCCTTTGTTCTTCTAGTTCAAAAACCTTTACAGCTTTCATATGTGCAATTTCTTCAGTTGTGCTGTATGCTTTTTCTATAAATGCACTTACATTATCCGCAATTGAAGCTGCAAGCGTCTGATTGGTCTGCTCAAGCGCATCTTGAAAACCTTGAGAAATTAAAATATATCCCACAACATTTGAAATTGTAAAAGGTATGATGACTAGCAAAAGTGTAATGAAAATGAGTTGGTTTCTAATGGACTTCATATGGTCTCCCCCCTTAATTTAGCAGCTTGAATATAGCACTATGCGTATATAAATTACTTTTCATGACTTGTTCATAGTCTTCCTTGGGCAGCGGCTTACTAAATAAATAACCTTGCATATAATCACACCCAAACTGCTTTAATATATTAAGCTGCCTTATATCCTCTACCCCTTCTGCTGTAACCACTATTCCAAGAGCATGCGCCATTTCAATAATTCCCTTTACAATATCTGAGTCTTTTTTATCCTTCGAAATATCTCGAATGAAGCAGCGGTCGATTTTTAAATTATCTATATTTAGATTTCTTAAATAGCTTAATGAGGAATACCCTGTACCAAAATCATCAAGGGATAGTTCAATTCCCATTTTTCGCAGCTCATTCAGAACTTCATTTGAGCTGCTGAAATTATTTATCAATGCACTTTCCGTAATCTCAAATTCTAAGTATTTTGGGTCCACTTTGGTATCTCGCAAAATTTGATAAACAGTATTCAGGAAGTTTTTATTTTGCAGCTGCACTGCTGAAATGTTAACGGCAGTACGCAAAGATGTGATTCCCTTCTGCTTCCACTCAATTTGTTGCTTGCATACATTGTATAGAACCCAATCCCCGATAGGTACAATCATCCTTGACTCTTCAGCGATAGGTATAAAATCACTTGGAGATATCATGGATGCCCTTTGGTAGTTCCACCTAATCAACGCCTCAGCCCCACTCACTTGTCCACTGCTAATATCTACTTTAGGCTGATAATGTATCAAAAACTCTTCTTTTTCTAAAGCCTTTCTTAAATTATTCTTAATCTTTGCTTGTGCCTCAGATTTTTCTTTAAGCGTTATATCATATGTCCTGAGATTATCCCGCCCATTCTCTTTTACATTATATAAGGCTATTTTAGAATTTTTCACTAACACCTTTGCCTCTTTTCCATTTTCAGGATAATAGCTGATGCCTATGCTCATAGAAAGATAAAATTCATAAGTATCTAT
>JARBUB010000045.1 GCA_029239905.1 Clostridia bacterium | reverse complement strand
CTTTTTGATGGGGTATCTGGGCTTACGCTGCAGAATTGGGTTGTGTTATGTATAGGATTTTCTGTATCTTTTCTAACTGCATTGCTAGTGATTGATAAATTTATTAAATTTTTGACAAAACACTCATTAATACCTTTTGCTTATTATAGGCTGTTTGTTGGAATTATTATATTATTGTATTTTTAATCGGCCATAATAAGCTAATAAATTTGATAAAAAAATGTAGAAAGACCACTTCCTATACAATTGTATGTAGAAATGGTCTTCAACTTTTATTAATTATTCCTTTATTTAACGTGCAATCACAAGTCTCTATTCTTCTTTTTTTTCAACAACGCTGAGGTATCAAGATTTTCTGCCTTTGGCTTCTGCTTAGGCATTGGAGTTTCCTTTATTTTCTGCTGTTTTGGTTGTGTTGCTACCTCCGGCACTTTTTCCTCTTTTGGTTTAATTGTGTGCATCGCCGGCTTTTTCTTCTTAATAAAATACTTTGCTTTAAGCCCAGTTAACCGCTCCTCTACTTTGTTGAGCGGCAGATTCAGCCTTCTCAATGCAATGTCAATTAAGAATATTAGTAATGCCATTATCAGCAGGAAGGGTGTAATATCTTCTATTCCGTAGATATCCTCCATTTTTCCCTTATATACATCTTCAGGCTTTTCTAAATAAATAGCTCCAGTCTCATTGACGAGCCTCTCTATATTATCATTTTTTTGATCTAATCTATACTCCGGCGAATATTGAATTGATACTCCTGTGCTAGCAGCACCAATTGTCTCTCCACCCTTCTTTTGAAGCACCTTTACTAGATATGCGCCCTGACTTTTTATGTCAAAGTCTCCTCTATATTGTCCAGGTACCGTAGGATAAAGCGCTACTTCTTGGTTGGTCATATCAGGGGATACAATTACTGCAGTTGTCTCCAACTGCTCATCTTCACCTTCTGCCTTTACGCTAATTACTCCCTTGCCGCCTTCTTGCACAACTTCTGCAGTCAAATTGTCACTTTCATACTTTTCTATGGTCCAATTTATCATGTTTTGCCAAAGCTTTATATTGTCGCCCCAGCCTACATAATTCGAACTCCATTTACCTGATATATCTGAGTTCCATGCAATAGTCTTTCCTAAGCCATACTGCCATACCGTCAAAATAGGATCATCCTGATCACTGGCCAATAGCATACGAGCCGTACTCTTAGGTGTTGCAGCTATATAGCCAAGCAAAGAAGGCAAGCCCTCGGTGGCTGCACCGGCTATAATATTATGCTGGTTTGTTATCACAGGAGTAAATTCTCTGTTGTTAAGATAAGCTTTTGCTGCCATGAAGGTTTCCTTGGCGAAAATTCTAGGTATGTTATCGCCGGCATCTGTATAATAGAATCTACCTTTAGCCCCCTTAGCTATGTTCTCTAGCAGCGTAACATCAGCACCTTCTCCAACTGCTACTGTTGATGCCGTGATGTTTTCCTTCTTCATCTTTTCTACTAGCTCTTCATAACCGGTTCTTTCTGCCTGACCATCTGTTAGCAATATAATATGCTTAATTTTAGCATTAATCTTGCTGATTTTCTCATAACCTGCTTCTAAGGCCGGTATGATGCTGGTACCTCCACCAGGTCTGATTGTGCCAATGTCATCTGCTATAGCCTCAGGGTCTGTAACCTTCTTAGGCTCTACTACAAAGTAAACTGTATCGTCAAAGGCAATTACTCCTATACTATCCTTTTCTCTCATAGAATCCAGTGTGCGAGCTGCTGCTTCCTTGGCGATATCCAGCTTGGTTATTCCGCCGCGCCCCTCTGTCATGCTGCCTGATTTATCTATAATAAGCAGTATCGCCATATCTGGTATCTCTTTTTTACCTTTAAGCTCCATATTTACAGGCAGTACCTTCTCCAAAGGGGTCTTATAATAGCCGCCTAAGGCAAAGGAGTTTTCACCGCCGGTAGCTATCATGCCTCCTCCTAAGTCTCTAACATAACTTTCTATTGAGTTTAAAAAGCCTTCATTCAAGTTCTCTGAAGAAACATTGCATAGAATTACTGACTTATACTTTGAGAGCTCTTCTAGGGTGCTAGGGGCATAAAAAGCTTCTCCTTTATCATATTCAATATTAGAAGCCTTAAGTATTTTTTCGACTTCTGCTGCTTCTCCTGCCACATCCTCAAGTACAAGTACTCTTGGCTTATCAAGAACGTTGGTAAAGGTTGATGCTTCATTATTTCTAGTATCTGTGTCTATATCTGGCTCAAGCACTGCTCGGTAGCCCTTAAAGCCCCCCATGTCTGCTGTATCCCTAAATACAAATTTATTACTGCCTTTTTGAAGCTCCACTCTTTGCTCTGCTACCTTGGTTCTGCCGCTAATCAAAGTTAATTTAGCTCCAGTTTTAACCTTACTGTTTATGTTAACAACAATATTGAATTGTTCACCTATTCTCAAACGCTGCGGCACTGTTATGCTTTCTATCGCCGCTTCTTTATCAATATTTCTTTCCAGCTTATGGATTTTTAACTCAATATTCTGTTCCAAAAGTGTAGCTGCAAGTCTTGCACTATTCCCCGCATTTTCCTCTGCATCTGTAAGCAGTACAATTCTTTTTTTGCTGTTTTGCGGCATCAGAGAAATTGCAGTATTAAGCGACTCCTCTATATCTGTGTAAATTCCTATTGGATCACTTTCTATTTTATTAAATACAGCCTCTTTTGAAACAAAGCTTTCTATCAATGAATTATCTCCAAAAGATAACACTCCGATCTGGTCCTTGGAGCTCTTTTGCTTTATGGCGTCTCTCACGAAACCTTCTATATATTGGCGCTGCCCCTGCATGCTATCCGAGGCATCCATTACAAACAAGGTTGTAGTAGTATCAACATTCCATCTTATATTCATCCCGGCCAAAGCCAATATCATTAATACGAGAAATAAGACTCTACATGTTACAATAAGTCGCTTTCTAAGTTTATACATATTCCCAAGCTTTTTTGAGGTATACCAAACAAACAGCAAAATTACGGGTATAAACAATAGCATATAAAGCTTCTGAAAGTTAATAACCACGTATATACACCACCCATTCTACAGCAGCAATCAGCAGCACAAGTATAATAAGCCACGCTGCTATTCTTCTGCCCGTTATAAAAGCTTTTCCATTTTCTATTTCTGCATTTTGAGAAGCTTGCTGTTCTCTGGTATTTGACTCTGTATCTGAAGGGAAGTTTACTGCAAACATAGATTCTATATCGCCACTTTCAAGCTTTTGCACCAACTTATATATCCCTATGTCCTCTGTGTTTTCGAAAGGAAGTATTGGATATTTAAGCTCAACATCATAGTGCTTGCCCTCACCACTTTCTATATAGGCCGACTTTGCATCTGGCATGGGGTTTACAATTACTTCCTCACCGCTCTTATACACAGATTTTTCTCCAGCTGAAATATTTATTAGATAGCCTGCGATGTTATGCATGAATATTGGATATTCCGGAGTCAGTACAAAATCACTATTATGCAAATCAAAGGCAATAACCGCAGTCTTACGCTCTTTAATCTGGCCAACAAAGGCAGCTGTACTTCCATCTAGCTCCAATAGCTTATCTGCGTAATAAGGCAGCTCAATATTCTTTAGCTTAGATACTGAAAAACTGGTGTCCTCCAAATACTTAGTCAGGTTATGCTGTACTGCTCTGACTGTGCCGCCTTCTATTTCTCCATTAACTTCTGAAACCTCGCTGTTTGATGGTGGATTTATAAGCATGATGCTGCCCTTCTTAGGAAGGCTTGTAGGCAGTGACCCATCATAAATATATAAATCATATTCACCCTGTATTTCATCCCCAGGGTTTGATTTATAAAGTTCAACATTATCTATAATCGAAAAGGCTTTCTCAATAAAAAGATTGCTCTGACTAACCAATAATACCTTTTGAAGCTGAGAGGGCTTAACCACATCAAACACAGTATTATCACTTATTAAGCCATCATTTTCGTTTAATTCAGCATATAGATAACTGATGTCTTTGTTGTCCCCTTCTGATAAAATACTTATGGTTTCTCCTGCCTTTAGCTCCACATTCTTAATATCCAATACCTTATCGTTGCCATAAACAGTTATTTCTTTCATTACATCCGTGCTTCCATGGTTTGTGGCACGAATCAGCAGCTTTAAGTTACCGTCCTTTATCGTATGTGTCAACATGTCCAAACTGACATTGTCCACAGGCTTTGCTACACCTACAACCTCACCGTTTAACCCGTCTAAATTCATTCCACTGTCAGTATAAAAAACTGCCTTATAAGTCAAAGCCTGCTTGCTCATAGCTTTTACCATAGAAATGGCATCATTAATATTACCACTTGAGTTTGAAGTTTTGATAGCCTTTATTTTTCTTAAAGCCTCCAGCTTATCTATGGTATTGGTAAGCTCTACCTTTGGATGACTGCCTGCTGAGATTAATGTTATTTGAGTACCAGTAGCAGAATTTTTAATCAAGGCTTCGGCTAAATCCTTGGCTTTTTCCAGTCTTGTACTTTGATCATAAGCAGCATTCATGCTTCCGGTGTTGTCGATTACCACAATTAAATTTGTATAATCTGAACCCCGAAAGTTTACAAAAGGGTCTGCCAAGGCAAATATAAGTAAAAAAGCAGCTAAAAGCTGAAGCAGCAAAAGTAAGTTCTTCTTTAGCTTCTGCCAGGGAGTATTTACCTCAATGTCCTTAAGCACTTGCTGCCAAAGGTATACACTGGATATTTCCCTTTCTTCAAACTTCTGCTTCAATATATACATCATTATTATTATAGGTATAGCTCCCAAAAACCAAAGGGCCCATGGTGCAAATAGCTTCATAATATCATCCTTTATAGTTGAATTGATTTGCTTAGAAACAATTTAACTTCGCAATTAGTGATCAATCAATAATTACGAAATATATTCTTTACACAAGGAACGAATTTTCTGACCATTAGCTTCAGCAGCATCAGAAGTCTTGCTTTGGTGGCCGTAGCTCCGGAGTAAGGCAAAGCAAACTTCTTAGGGGTATTTCTCTAGGGTCGATGAAGCTTTTCTTCAGAAAGTTATTCCTTATGTAAGAGTATCGTTCTAATTATATAAATAGCGTAGCATCTTATACAACTTTAGACTGTATCAAAGAATAATGTTGATAATATATTATTTTGTATGGAACTTCATTTGGAGTTCCGCTGGTTCGTATTTTAAGGAAGTTGAGAAGTGCTTTGATAAACTATTTTAGACTTAAATTTTTCAGCACTTCTATAAATTGGTTCTTAGTTTCAGCGTTCTTATTATTTCTTGTAAAGTTCAATATAAATATAGCCTTTCCTTTTATAGGTACTGAAGCATAATAAGTATCATGAGTTCCAATAATTCCAGATGAAGCAGTACCATTGTCAGAATCTAATGTAATTAATCTACATTTAGCTAAGGGTATATTAATATATTCATCATTAGTAACAGAGGAATGATTTGGCTTTTGTGATAAAAGGTCGAATTTATCCATATAGTAGATTGCGTTAATTGTACCTACATTGTTGCCTTTTTCATCGATAAAACTGTATACAACTTTTTCACTTTTATCAAGTTTCCAGTTTACCGGAAGCACAATATTCAGTAATAACAAACTGTCTGGATTGTTAATCATCTCACTGGTATTACTGCTATTCTCAATGCTTCTATTTACATTGTTGATACTACTTTGATGTGACATCGTGGATTTTACCGTATTGTCATCTATATCATTTGATTTACTTTGACAACCTGAAAAAAGAAGTATCAAAAATAATATGATTAGACATCTTTTCATACTTAATCTCCACCTTATTTTAATATCTTCGTTATGTCGTAATTTTCTATAATTGTGCAACATCATTATAGTCCAAAAGATATCAGCACAGTTCTTTAACAGAGCCACCTTTTAAAGAATTGCTTTCACAAAGATTATCTCTAATGTAAATAATCTAGCTTTATCTTATTACTCCTGAACTAGTAAACTGCTCAAATACAATCTTTTCTACTGAATCTGCTGAAGAAGCTTGTATATAGGTTACTCCCACTCTGCTGCAGAATTCTTTGATACCGCTGTTAAATTCATTTAGCTTCTTGTGGTATTGCTTTAGAAGCGCTGGTGTTACAGCTACATCCATCACATTGCCAGTTTCTGAATCTAACAACCGAACCTGCCCCTCAAGCTCTGGATTTAATTCCTCCGGTGAAAGAATCTGGATTAGAAATATATCCTGCTTTTTAAATAGTAAATATTTTATGGCTTCCTCTATGCCCCCAGGGGTGAAGAAGTCAGAGATTATAACCGACATTCCTCTGCCTCTGATATCCCTATTCTTGACCCCGGCATTTATGTTTGTTTCACCTACGAAGTCTATGCCTTCTAAAAATGATATGCACCGATCAAACATACTTCGGCCAGTAACAGCTGATGACTGCTTAGATGAGTCTTTGCTCAGGCTGTTAATGCAAACCCTATCCAGATTATTCAAGGCCAAAAAAGATATTACTCCTGCCAGTTTAAGTGCAAGCTCAGATTTCCTCGGGCTGCCAAAGACCATAGATTTGCTGGAGTCAACGAATATATTTATCATAGCCTCTTGCTCTTCCATGAATAGCTTAACAAAAAGCTTGTCAAAACGACCATAAGCATTCCAGTCAATACGCCTAAAATCGTCACCCATAGAATACTCCCTGAAATCCGAGAATTCTACGGAGCTGCCCTTGCTTCTTGACTTTCTATTTCCACCGCCGCCATCAGACATCAGCATCTTGACATTGATTGCAATGGTATCAAGTTTTTTTAAGAATTCCGCGTCAAAGATTCTACCATTCATATATTCACCTGCTATTCTATTTTAACCGCTTCAAGCAGTTCTCTTATCAAATCATCTGTTGTGATTCCATCGGCAACCGCATCAAAATTCAAGAAGAACCTATGCCGCAGTGAAGGGTATGCAACGTATTTTACATCGTCGAAGGATACATTATATCTTCCCTCCATTAGTGCCCTCGCTCTTGCTGTTTTTATTATAGCCTGCGCTGCTCTTGGGCTGGCTCCAAATCGAATATACTTTTTAGAAGCTTCCGGTGCTCCCTCTATTTCTGAATGAGTTGCCATAACAAGTTTTAATGCATATTCTTGTACCGCTTTTGCGACTGGCACCTCATTGATGATCTTTCTCATCTCTAATATCTGATCACCATTTACTACCTTATTTAGCTCAATACTCATATTTGAAGTAGTTATATCAATTATTTCCTTTAGCTCTGAAAAGCTTGGAAATTGTAAATTCAGCTTAAATAGAAACCTGTCCATCTGTGCTTCCGGCAGAGGGTATGTCCCCTCCATTTCAATTGGGTTCTGAGTAGCCAATACAAGGAAAGGCTGTGACAAGCTATAAGTTGATTTCCCCACTGTTACAGTCTGCTCTTGCATCGCCTCCAGCAATGCAGATTGAGTTTTAGGTGTCGCTCTGTTTATTTCATCCGCTAGGACTAAATTCGAAAAAATTGGACCCTTTTGGAATTCAAATCTTGTCTCCCCATTTTGGCCCTTTACAATTATGTTTGTTCCTACTACGTCAGCTGGCATTAAATCTGGCGTAAACTGTATCCTGGAAAACGATAAATCCATAACCTTAGAAAGAGTCTTAACAAGCTGAGTCTTGCCAAGCCCGGGTACACCCTCTAAAAGAACATTTCCTCCTGCCAAAACAGCAAGCAGAACTTGCCTAACTATTTCTTTCTGTCCAATAATTGCTCTACCCACTTCAGCTTCTATATTAACAATAGTCTCCACTAATCCTTGTATTTGCTTCTCATTAAGTTCCATAGTTATCCTCCTAAATAAGTTATACATATAATATTCATTTGCAGGGGTAAAGGGCGGACACAAGGGTCTGCCAATACAATCTAATCCTCCAAGGAGCTAAAGTAGTCCTTTATCAAATCTTTCATGCCTGCAGGAATATCACTCGAATTGATACTATCCAATGCTTGCTGCTTATATTCTCCCATAACTTGATCATAGGGTACTGAGTTTCCTCTAATTGATTGGGATTTATCAGTTGTTACTTGGTCTGTGCTGCCACTATTATTTTTCTGCCCTTTCAAATTAGACTGTTCACCGTCTCCTCCCAAGGTTTTGGAAGTAAATATTTTCTCATACTCACCAATTTTCTTCGTTGAACCATCTTTTTTCTGAATACCTCCGCCAGGTGCTATGGGAGTGGGATTCTCCTGTCCCATGTCAGTACCGCTTCCAGCTCCGCCACCCTGTCCCTTGCCTTGTCCCTGACCCTTTCCTTGTCCCTGACCCGTCCCGGGATTATTACCATTGCCTTGACCGGCTGTCTGCTGTCCGCCGCCATCTTTACTGCCATCCTGCATCTCACCTAACTGCTTAGCCAAATCCTCCATAGCCTTACTGAAATTCTCATCGGACATTAGCTCACTCATGCTGTCAGCAAGCTGATCTAACTCATCCGACATATCTCCCATCTCCCCGCTGGCAAGCTTCTTTGCAAGCTCGCCTAAGGACTGCTTTAATTCCGGATTGTTTTTTATCTGATTTGCCAAGTCTGAGATATCCTTCGAAATCTGCTTTAATTGCTCTTTATCCAGTTTCTTCAGCTGCTCGGCAAACTGCTTAAGATTTTCCTTCAACTGCTGCTCACTACTGTTTTTTATCATATCAGCCAACTGTTTCGTGGCTTGGTTTTGTGACAAGGTATTTATTAATTTCTCTAGGTTTTCCTTACTATCCGTATATTTTTCGCTTAAATACTCAAGCTTTTTTTCTGTTTTTTGCAAAGCCTTATCTATATCCTTTTTATTTTGAGCTGCTTTCAGCTCTTTTTTTAGCTCCTGCAGCTTTGCTTCTGCCTCTTTCTTTTGCTCTTCCGTCAGCTTTGCATTTTTTGCAATTTTCTTTTCCACTTGAGCTATCTTCTTTTGCTGTTTTCCTATTTCCTGTTTTAACAGGTTGATTTCCCTGGCCTTCTCTGCCATGGGATTTGGTACAAAAGCTGATACAGTCAAAACTGATATTAGTAAAGCACATAAAAGCATATATTTCTTATTTGGCCTGATTGGCATAGCTTTCTTGAAATTTATTGCTTTTAAGTGCTGAAGCGCATCCTGCTTTTCCAAAGTTGCGAAGGTTGATTGTTCTCCAATCAGATCCACAGCTGTCAGAATCCTCTCCTGTAAACCCAAACTATCAACCTTTAGTGCCACCTGCCTATTCCCAGGAGTTTTAAATGCTCCATAGATAACTGCTATTAGTGAAATTCCCAGTACTCCTAATGCTGCCTTGCTGTATATTGCATAAATAGGTATAAATCTAGACAGCAAGACTGCCAAAACAGAACAAACCAATGCTGCCGCTGCTCCTATGATTGCGTAGTTCAATATTAAATTACTATGAATTCTATCTCTAACTTTTCTAAAAAGCTGAAGCAGCTCTCTATCCAGTTTGCTCATCTAAATCACTTCCATTTTATTTATTTATTGATGTTTTCGGGATGCTGTGAGCAGCATCTCCCTACCTTTTCTTAAGAAATGAGAATAGGCTGCCTCTTACTGGATTTATCTTCATTGCTGCTAAGAACAGCATTATCACGCTTATCGCAATATTTACATAAGTATTGATCAGCCATGGAGCCATCCCTTTAGTCGCACCGTTATTCACCATATATAGGCCAGGTATCATATTTAATATACCTCCATACTGTCCCCCGAACTGCTCAGTCAATAATGAACTAAAGCCTGCTAAAGGATTAATGTAGAACAACGGAAAGTAATTTTGATAATCAAAGTTATAGAATATTCTTAGGTAAAACACAGCTATAAATATTGTTCCGAAGCACATAAATATACCTAAGGCATACGTAAGTACTGTGGCTGCAATGGTTCTTTTCACGTAGGTTGAGAAAAATATGCCTATGCTTCCTGCCATGATAGCTGTTACTATGTAAAAGCCAAATAACTGAGAAATTTCAACGATTGATATGCCTCCATATAAGAATACAATTGAAAACATCGGAACCGAAGCAATGATCAATATTAAAATATGGCTCATGGAAGCCAAGAGTTTACCAATTACAATGGACCGAGGTGCAAGGTTTGTGCATAGCAGAAGATCCAAAGTCTGTCTTTCTCGTTCTCCCGCAACTGCGCCTGCTGTTAATGCCGGAGCAATGAATAATATCAGTATAAACTGAATTACTGCTATGCCTGTATATGCACCTATGGAAAATTGCGGATTTATCGTACTTGAGTACATATCTACTGAATTGGCATAGGTTATAAAAAGTGCCACTGCAGCAAGTACAAACAGATATCCGCCTATTATACCTACAGCCTTCCAGCTTCTCATCTTAACCTTTATTTCCTTTAGAAGTACAGGATTTATAATCATCTTTCCTCTCCTCCCTTTGTCACCTTCATAAATACATCCTCCAAATTGCCATCTAGCTGTGCAAAGGTTGCCACGGGTATAGCTCTGGTAACTAGTGCATTTAATACCCTGCTCATATCTTCATCGCCGCCATCAAAGCCAGCTTGAATTAAATTTTCTCCAGTCGTAATTTTTTCTATAAAAGGGAACTCCTTTAATATCAGCACTGCTTCTTCCAGCTTGTCATTGACCTTAATCTTTATTAGCTTTTTACTATAGATTTGCTGCATTATTTCAGAAACTGTACCGCTTATTACAATTTTGCCGTTGTCTATTACCCCTATGCTGGTACACATTTCTGCCAATTCAGATAGTATATGAGAGCTTATCAGTATCGTCTTACCCATATCCTTAAGGTTTTTCAGTATAGCCTTCATTTCGACTCTAGCTCTTGGGTCCAGCCCCGAAGCAGGTTCATCCAATATCAGCAGTCTCGGGTTGTGAATCAAGCTGCGCGCCAAACACAATCTTTGCTTCATACCCCTTGATAAGTTGTCTACATAAGCATCTCTTTTATGACCCAAATCTACCAATTCTAATAAATCCGATATGGTTTTTCGTTTATTTGCTTCCTTAATTTTATATATAGAGGCATAGAAGTCCAAATATTCGTCAACCTTTAGATCATCATAAACCCCGAAAAAGTCCGGCATATATCCTATCTTCTCTTTTATCTTATTATTGTGGCGTAATGCATCCACGCCATCCACCGATACCTCTCCCGAGGTTGCAGGTAACAAGCCGCAAATGATTTTCATGGTGGTGGATTTACCTGCCCCATTTGGCCCTACAAAGCCAAATATCTCTCCTTCTTTAATAGATAGGTTAAGATCATTTACAGCGTTAAACCGTCCGTACTTCTTATGCAAATTTCTAATTTCCAGCATTATTTCACACTTCCTTCCACTGAGATTTGAGGAAGCTGCACATTCCCGTCATACATTTCAAACTTAAGCCTCAAGTTATTGCTCTGATCAACATACTTTGAAATTCTTTCTTTATCTATATTAAGGGCGCTATAATTGCCTTCTTCCCAAGTCTTATTTTGATAATTCCATATGAATTGCTTTACTTGAGATTGCCCCCCTTGATTTACTGTATATTGCAGTTTTATATAATCAGCCACCATGTCTTTATCGATTTGGAAGCTAACTTCAACATCGCCTCTGCCATAGAACATTTTGCCATACTCATCATAGCTTCCGTTCGTCAAGCTATTCTTGGTTATGACTGGTTGAATATACCCCATTGGGTAGCTGACTTTATTCCCTACCTTAAACGTAATTGAAGCATCTGAGACAATGAAATTCTTTTCGTATTTTTTTGTTGTCTTACCATTCACCAATATATCCTTCGCAATCGCGTTTGTACTCCAACCTATTAGCTTTGCTCCCTTAATTCCTTGTCCCCCGCCCATAAGGTAGTACTCCATAATCTGACGCTTTTGCATGCTTTTGCGGAATTCATCTATTTCTTGTTTTGTTACCTTTTGCCCGGGTTTTCTTCCTTGATACGGATCCTGATAAATTGCATTAATCATCTCATAGGGATAAGAATAATACTTTCCGCTTTTATCCTTTACCTCTATGATCTCTCCATTTTTGATTGGTCCTATATTGATGACTTCATTTGAAGTTGCTATGTAGCACTCCTCCAAATCAAAGCCAGACTTATTTGTTATTGAACCTTGATATGCGTTCTTTGTGTGGTTAATTTTAACATCGAAATTTCCGCTTAGGCTTTCATTGCCACCTAACACTAGAGTTTTCAAACTCCACACTGAAGTCCTGTAAAACTCCACTACTGTCTTTGGTGATACTGTAACCTTTGTCACAACTTCCTTTTCTTTTTTATCATCAATATTTATGCCAGGCCCTCGTTGATCATATATATTTAGTGCTATAGGCTTAATGTTCATTCCATCGGCTGCTTCTACTCTAATATTGGATTTATTTGGAGTAAATACCCCTGCAAAGCTTTTGGGCGATGCACTGTTATTGCTGCCAAATTCCACAATGTTTATTATATTTACAATGGGTTCATTCATTCTTGTTCCAAAGCCCGTCATATATATTAGAAAGGCGAAGACCAATGAGGTCACCGGAACCGTCAACCACATCCACTCTCTTTTATCTAACTTCTTTAATATTAAATAGCTTAATGGTGCCACTACTATAATATAAGCAATCAGTAAAATCATTAGATTTCTGGTATTGGTCTTCGGAAGCTCCGGTATATTTCTTAAGCTATTATCAATGGCGTACAAATTGTTATTCATATAAGCGCCTTTGCCGTAATATGTGTTCATAAATAAATCAGGTGTCAGCTTTTGCAAAAGCTTTTCAGAAAAGCTTGATCTTCCTACCCAGCTGGAAAGTGGCTCTAGTCCAAAATCAAAAGCTGCTATTGCTACACTTCCACTGCCCTTATTGACCTTGGCCACTAGGTCAGTGCTACCTTCTGCTACCACTATAGTACTATCCTTAAATTTCATATTCAGTGTGCTTAAAGCCATGCTTTCACCAACGGTGCTGCCTTGAGCTACCCCATAAAGTTGATTTGTTGAAATAGTTGACACATCACCGATTTCACCTGTTATGAAATCATCTTTGAAAATTGCAAGGGTTTTACTGTAAGAAGGACCCGTACCTAAAATCAGTGTACCGCCGTCTGTAACCCACGTCTTTATGGCTCCATATTGATCCTGATTTAAATTTGATGTGTCAAAATTATTAATAACGATTATATTGAAGTTCTTTAGTGTATCAACATTACCCGATATCATATTAGCCGTGAGCTTAACGGTTTTTGTTGAAAACTGTGTATTATTACCAGTAGGGATTTTATTTATGTATTTTATACTTTCGTAATCATCGCTTAAAATACCCAAACCAAGGGTTTCAACGTTCGCACCCGGGCTAACCTTTATTGACTTTGTAAAAACTTTGTTTTTACCTTCTACAATGTTAACCTGAAGCTTTGATAAAAAGCGATTCATTGGAACGTTCATAACGAATTTTTTTGTCGAATTCATAGGAAGATTAATCTGCATAGCATATACAGTCAGGTTATCCATCTCATCCGGCAATTCAATTTGAAGCTCTCCATTTATATCTTTAAGTTTGTTTTCAATTTCAAAATAGAAAGGCGCATAGTTACCCAGCTTGTAATAGCCATCAAAGCCTACTTCTGCCTTCATATTTATCTTTACTTCATCTCTGATCCCGTCGGCTGCCACTACATCATTTAATTGCATACTAAGTATAATTATTGCCACCAGCAAAACACTAATGATTATACGTTTCAAGTCCATTACCCCCAGTTTATTTTTTCTGCCTCGTTGTTAGACGTTAATTACGCAGCAAAAGTTTCATTATTATATACAATCTTTAGCAAAGTCATAATATTACTTATCCTAGGTCATTGCATATAAATCAATAATCTAATTATACCCTACAGTTGGAGATAGGGGTATCTTACTTTGAATAATTTCAAAGTGTAACTTATTATGTCACTATTGATTTAGATATGCTTTTCACAATTTAATTAATCTAAGAGGTATAGTGCAAAACATATAAAATCTTAATCTTTCATGATATAACAGGAACCCCCAGCTTATTTGCATATTTCCCAGGAAATATTCTATTCTTGTCGTTTCTTGATGGAGAAGTCAACTATTTAGTAAATTGATTATGGATAAATTAGCAAATATAATAGTGCAAAACATATAGACAAAACTGTAATGCTACTACATAATATTATTTGCACATAAAGATATATTGGTGTAAAGTCATTATAAGCAACTTTTACTTATAAAAATGAATTTTGAAACCTATGAATTAAGCAAAGTGTTTTGCACATAATGTAAACAAAGTATGCTGTTATTTCAAAAAAGTTATATAATATTTACTTAAGATTAGTTGTGAAAAAGACAAACGGAGGATAAATATGATTAAGGTTACTTTAAAAAAAGGCGAAGAGATACGTATACAACAGGGGCACCCCTGGATATTCAACAATGAAGTTAAATCCATCGAAGGCTCCTA
>JARBUB010000044.1 GCA_029239905.1 Clostridia bacterium | reverse complement strand
AGGTAGAGAAGTTGCTAAAGTATATTATGAAAAGGGGACTCACTTCACTAATCACAATTTGGGTACTTGTAACACTTACATTCTTCTTGGTAAGAATGGTACCTGGTGACCCGTTCACAAGCGAAAAGATTACACCAGAAATCAAAGCAAACATGATGAAGTACTATGGTTTAGATCAACCTTTGTACAAGCAGTATGTGAGGTATCTGGGACACTTAGTAATGGAAGGTGATATGGGACAGTCACTTAGGTACAAGGCTCGTAGCGTTAATGACGTTATAGCGAACAACTTCCCAGTATCAGCAGAACTCGGTTTAAGAGCATTGGCTTTTGCTATTTTAGCCGGGGTATCACTAGGTATAGTAGCAGCATTGAATCACAATAAAGGGTGGGACAGATTTAGTATTGCAGTCGCGGTTATAGGGGTATCGGTTCCGAACTTTATAATTGCAGGTCTGTTGCAATGGGGATTTGGGGTTGAACTCGGATGGTTCCCGGTTGCCACTTGGAAGACAGGAGCTCATAAGATTTTACCAGCTTTTGCGCTGGGACTAGGAACATTGGCAAGTTTGGCAAGATATATGAGAACAAGTATGCTTGAGGTTGTTGGACAAGACTACATTAAGACAGCAAGAGCAAAGGGCTTATCACCAATTCAAGTTACAATAAAGCACCAAATTAGAAATGCACTGCTTCCGGTAGTAACAATACTTGGTCCGGTAACTGCAGCATTGCTTACTGGTGGATTTGTAGTAGAAACTGTATTTGCGATTCCTGGATTAGGACAATACTTCGTTAGATCAATGCAAAATCTTGACTACCCAATGATTTTGGGTACAACAATTTTCTATGGTACTTTCTTAATTATCATGAACTTTGTAGTTGACATTTTATACGGTCTAATCGATCCAAGAATCAGAGTTGCGAAGTAAGGGGGGGAGATTAAGATGGATTTAAGACAAGAACAGTTTAAGCATATAGGAATCAACGAAGAAAAATCACAGCAAATTATCAGACCTAGCATGACTTACTGGCAGGATGCTTGGAGAAGACTTAAAAAGAACCCTGTTGCAATGATATCATTATTTTTAATAGTAATTTTTGCGATAATGTCATTTGTAGGGCCAATGCTGACTCCATATGACTATTTTACAAATGATCTAATGAATGGCGATAAGACACCAAGCATGAAGCACTGGTTTGGTACTGACGGCCTTGGTAGAGATTTATGGGAAAGAGTATGGGCAGGCGCTAAAATTTCATTATTTATAGGGGTTGTTACTGCATTCGTAAGTGGTGTGGTAGGCACATTAGTAGGAGGCGTTTCAGGCTTCTTTGGCGGTAAATTGGATATGTTTATCATGAGAGCCATTGACGTACTGATTGCATTGCCATCACTGATTATTACGTTGCTGATTATGCTATATCTCGGTTCTGGACTGGTGCCGATTATTATAGCACTGGCAATAACAGGCTGGCTTGGTTTAGCAAGATTAGTTAGAGGTCAAGTATTAGCACTTAAAGAACAAGAGTTTGTACTCGCAGCCAGAACACTGGGAGCAAGCTCATCAAGATTAATACTAAAGCACTTAATACCAAATACACTTGGTGTTATCATCGTATCCTTGACATTTGCGATACCAGCAGCAATATTCTCTGAGGCGTTCCTAAGCTTCATAGGGCTAGGTATACAACCACCGCAAACAAGCTGGGGTCAGTTGGCTAGTTTAGGTATAGCAGCAATGCAAAGCTATCCTTATCAGTTGATTATCCCATCAATATTTATAAGTTTAACAATGTTATCATTACAATTACTAGGCGACGGTTTAAGAGATGCTCTTGACCCAAGACTACGAAAATAAGGAGGTGTAGGTATGGAAAGAGAAAGAATATTAGATATTCAAAACTTGAAAGTATCATTTGACACATATGCTGGAGAAGTCCAGGCCGTTAGAGGCGTAACTTTCCACTTAAACAAAGCAGAAGCGATTGCTATTGTTGGAGAGTCAGGTTGTGGTAAGAGCGTTACAGCTCAAGCTATAATGAAGTTAATACCTACGCCACCTGGAAGATATAAAGAAGGTAAGGTTATATTTAACGGGAAGGATATAACAAAGTTTACAGATAAGCAAATGGAAGCAGTAAGAGGATCTGAAATGGGTATGATTTTCCAAGACCCGATGACATCCTTAAACCCTACTATGCATATTGGAACTCAAATTGCAGAAGGTCTGAGAAAGCACCAACACTTATCAAAGCAGCAAGCCCATGAAAAAGCAGTAGAAATGCTTAAGCTTGTTGGTATCCCTAATCCCGAAAGAAGAGTAAAACAATATCCACATGAATTCAGTGGCGGTATGAGACAAAGAGCTATGATAGCGATTGCGCTTGCATGTAAACCAAAGTTATTGATAGCTGATGAACCGACAACAGCACTAGACGTTACAATTCAAGCTCAAATACTTGACTTGATGAAGGAACTGAAGAGCAAGCTGGATACTTCAATTATATTGATCACTCATGACCTTGGAGTTGTTGCAGGCATGGCGGAAAGAATAATTGTTATGTATGCTGGTAAGGTTGTTGAGAGCGGAACTGTAGATGAAATATTCTATAATCCGAAGCATCCATATACATGGGGACTCTTAAAGTCTGTGCCAAGACTAGACGCTGAAAATAAAGAAGAGCTTATACCTATTATAGGTACTCCTCCAGATTTGTTTGCACCTCCTGTAGGTTGTGCATTCGCAGCAAGATGTGCATATTCAATGGAAGTATGCTATTCACATCAACCAGAAGAAACTGTAGATGAAAATGGGCACCTTGTATCCTGCTTCTTGCAGCACCCACTTGCAGAAAAGGTTGAAAGACCTATGGGCATTGGAGGTATAAAATAATGGCTGAAAAGAAAACTTTAATAGAAGTTAAAAACCTTAAAAAATACTTTAATGTTGGATCTGGTGCAATACTAAAGGCTGTTGACGACATAAGCTTTGCAATTAAAGAAGGGGAAACCTTAGGACTAGTTGGAGAATCAGGCTGCGGAAAGTCAACAACTGGAAGAACAATCATCAGACTTTATGAGGCAACAGGCGGAGAAGTAATATATAATGGTAAGAATATTCATGGCCTAAATAAAGCTGAAGCAAAAGAGTTTACTAAGCAGGCTCAAATGATATTTCAAGATCCATACGCATCACTAAACCCTAGAATTACAGTTGGTGATATCGTTGGTGAAGGAATCGACATACACAATTTATATTCAGGCAAACAGAGAACAGAGAAGATATATGAACTTCTAAACACTGTTGGCTTGAATAAGGAACATGCTAGTAGATTCCCGCACGAGTTTAGCGGCGGACAAAGACAAAGAATAGGTATAGCAAGATCTTTGGCAATAGAGCCAAAGTTTATCGTTTGCGACGAACCAATTTCTGCTTTGGACGTATCAATACAAGCGCAGGTAGTAAATCTTCTAATTAAGCTTCAAAGAGAACTTGGGCTGACATATTTGTTTATTGCCCATGACCTAAGTATGGTTAAGCATATTTCAGACAGAGTTGGTGTTATGTACCTTGGTACAATGGTAGAAATGGCTTCAAGCGAAGAGTTATATATGAATCCGTTACATCCATATACACAAGCATTATTGTCTGCAATTCCAATAGCAGACCCACACGTAGAAAAGTCAAGACAAAGAGTATTGCTAGAGGGAGATGTACCTAGTCCAATAAATCCTCCACCAGGATGCAGATTTAAGGCTAGATGCAGATACGCAAAGGACATATGCAGCCAAGAAATGCCTGCATTCAGAGAAATCTCAAAAGATCACTTTGTGGCATGTCATATAGTATAATAAAATAAAGCCTTTACAGGCTTTATTTTTTTTACTATGCTTTTCAAAATATGGAATGAATTGTTAATTATTATTCAAATAAAGTTCACAGAAATTTTGTATATAATGAGTACGAATATTCTAAAAATTAATATATAATAGAAGATATAGTCAGAAATAGAGGGGGACACCATAGTGCAGAAGCTTCTAAATAAAAAGTATTATATTGCTTTTATTCTTTCATTATTCCTATTTTTTGCAATTATAATCAGTATACATAGCTACTATAATCTAAAAGGTATTATAGAGCCTGCATCTAGTACATGGGCAAGAAGTACATCGCTGGGGGCAAAAGATTTATATAAGAAACAGCCTTCCATAATTATTGATGAAAGATATGCAGATATATTAACGGCAAACAAAAGCAACTTTACGCATATACGAATTGATAGAACCACAAGAGAGACCACTGAACAAATAATAAATCTAAAGGGTGTGGAATCGTATAAGGTTCAAAAGTTTGATTGGGATATAAATAATATTTACTTTATAGAAAGTAATAGTCTATATTTTGTAACAAAAAATCCAGCAGGCGGTTATTCAGCAAAAGTCAAAATAACTGATGAAGTAAGAGATTTTGATATAGTAAACTCGAAGGATGAAATAATATTAGCAGTCGCACAAAATGATGGAGTAGTATTATTTAAGAAGACCGACAAAGGCTTTCAGAAATATGGAACAAAATTCGTAATTGATAAAATTTCAGACTTGGCAGTTGAACAAGATGGTAAAGGAATAATCCATGTAGCGGCATACGCAGAAATTAGTGCAGTAGATTTTCCTGTCTACTATATTAGTATGAAGGATGAAAAATGGAACATGCTCGGTAAGGTTATAGAAAAGTCGATGTCAGAATCATGGTCAATCAATAATATCGACATAGGTATTGACGATACAGATGCATACATTTTTTACGAGATGGTGAAATGGGATAAATTCGGCTCAACTGCAAAAACTCACAATGCAATTGTACCGCTGTATACTGATAATGTAGAACTAAAATTTAATCGATTTAATATATTTGAAGAAGATGCTAAAAATCCAGATTCCTATTTAAATGAACCAAGAGTCATAAAGGATCAGAGCAATCAAATAAAATTGTCTGTGATAAAAGACACCTATGATAAGAAATATGCCAATGGTTTTTCGGGTTACTTTATCACAATGGATAATGGAAAGATTATCAGTGCAGATAGAGCAACCAAAAATCAAAGACTACTCAGCAATACCGCCAATGGATATTATAAAGATGATAATATATTTATATTTTTAGACGCAGCAGGAGGCTTTAATTACGAAGCTTTCTATACAGAAACAGGCAAAGCATATTATGAAAACGCAGGCATGTCAACAAAGGAAGACGTGTCAATTGCAATTATGAACACGATACCAGGATATGTAGGTACACTATTAATATCTTTTATAAAGCTTACACTATATTTTCCTGTGATACTTTGGTTCCTCATTATAGAGTTCTTTGAAATTAAAAAGTTAAGAGATAGACCAAAGCTAACATATGCAATCGGTTTTATTGCATATTTAGCAGTAAAGATAGGAATGTTTGGAACCTATTATACTGAAATATCAATTTCCCAAATGCCACCATTTTTATCGTTTACTGGCGCACAGTACTTTTATGCAGTGCTTATAGCTGTTATAGCGCTTTTAATTCAAAAACTACTTAAGAAACACAACCCTGATATGCACCTGATTGCTGAATTTATAGTATTTGCATTGATAGATATAGAATTCACCAATCTGCTTTATTCGATGTATTTGTTATAACAAGACTTTAACTTTAAGATTTTTACTCTTTAGCAAAAAAATCTACCTGAGCGTGTAAGCGGGACAGGGGGTATACGCCCTGCCTCGTTATAAATCGTCAAAATATTACCCGGGAAATACAAGAAGAATGTCGAAGAGGATAATGATTTATACATCATTATCCTCTTTTCGTTTTGAGGCTTTTTCTTTGTAGAACTCACAGCCCGTACTTGTAGTATTGGAGAGGGATGACACATTGTCCAGAGTACAAATTCCATTTTCTTGATACATACAATTATCAACACAATTTATTAATATCAAAAAACCACCTCCGTATATATTTTGTTCAAAAATCATAAAATTAATGTAATAATATGTTTTGCACATTTTACATTAACAAAATGTGCAAAACATTTCCCTTAATTCATATGTTGAGAAAAAAACATGTTCGATGATGCAAATTCAGATGCTTCTACTGATTTTGTATATGATAATTCTTTTTTCAACATATATTATTTTCAGAGGTGATTTTTATTTTATTTAAGGATTATACGGAGACAAAAGTAGTTTATCATGTAGTTACAATCAGCGAACTGGATAATGTATTAAGATATGGCATACGGTTTAATGATAAGAACACATATAAGAGCAAATATTATGAGTTTCATAATTTTATAGATGAAAGAAGAACACAACATATTCCTCAATGGGTAATACGGTCAAAGGCAATCTTCGCAAGTATGAATTTTAAGAATGACCATACATGGCATTCTCATAGTGCATTATTAAGATTACGTATTCAAGAAGAACTTTGTTGGATATGTAATGAAAACATAGCGAATTTTTTATATGAGCCTTTGATGCTCCAAGAGGTGCCAGGGTTTGAAAACGCAAAAGAGTTTATAAGAAAAAGTGGAGATAGAATTGCAGAAGACTATTGGAATTGCTCTTGCAGCTTTAAAGATAACCTTAGTCGCAGAAAGGATAAGATAGCAGGATATGATGCAGAAGTGTTGATACTACATGATATCCTGCCGAAAGATATAGAGCTATTGTACATAGCTTCAGATCATAAATGTATGGAGGTTAGTAAATGGAAGAAATTGTTCCGAGATAATGACATGAATTATGCTAATTGTTAATGCAGTTTAATAGAATTGTACAGGCTGGCAGTACATAATCTGCCCTAAAAACATCTGCATCACAATAATATTTATTCTTGCTTAGCTTATATTCAAAAGCTTTATTAAAGACTGGTGCCCAAGGTTTCTCAGGCTCTAGAGCATCATGAAGCTTCATTTTGTTTTGCTGTAGTACAGGGTAGTTTTGACCATTAAATATGCAAGATTTTAATAGAGTTGTCTCAGTAAAGGTGACAATCTGTTTTTCTATGCGTTCATATTGCTCAGCATCTGTGATTGTTCTCGTATACGAGAACAGCGCGCTAATAATTGATGATAGATCCTTTATACTATATGTCTGTTTGTTGGAACTTCTAAATTTAAAAACGTGGCTTCTTTCATCCCATGTGGTTAAAATATCACGATATATAATATGACATGCCTCATAGCAGCTCTTGCTTGAAAACATATACGCGCATTGCGATAATAGGTTTAAGCAATTTGTTGTGGTACTTGGGGAGGCAGTTTCTTCTCGATCCCGATATCTCAGAACTTTTCCGTCAGATTTAATTCTTTGACTTAATTCCTTTGTGATTTTATGAAGGAATTTATGGATTATTTCAAGGTGACACCCAGATTTTTTATAAACCTCTGTTAGGTGAAGCCCAATTAGGGATAGTTCTTTGGAAGAGTATTTCTCCAGGCCCTCAGAAAAGGTTGTAAGTAAATCGGGGAGAATATTAAGCTGATCTATCAGTTCTTCCATGGAATAATTAAAAAACTGCTGGCCAAAGTTGGATATCTGTACTAAAGCAGATATTGCATGAAAAACCGCAAATTGAGAGACTATATCGGGATTATCTGATGATATTTGTATGTGCAGCTCGGAGTCACCCTCTTCAGCTACATCTTCACCATTATAGAACATGCTTCCTATCTTCAAATGTCTAATTATGAAAACTCCCTGATTTACAGCCGTCTTATGCAGCATATAAATCATGAAGTTAGGATTTTCCAGTTGCAGGTCAAAGGTAAGCAGCCTCTCAATTAAATTGCAGCAGCCGATTATAGAATTTGCCATCACATCTATATCAATAACCCTTTTGCTCTTTTTGGTTACCCATCTAAAGTCAGAGAAATCATAGGGATTCTCAATGTCATTTTGATATTTGGGCATACATCTTTTATAAAGGCTATCTGTAAAAATGATATTGTGGGGTCTTCTATCAAGGGGTAATTCTTCTAACAGCGTCTCCAGCTCTTCCATGTCTTTGGGACTTGGTACGCGGCAACTCCCACAGCCTGAAAGTACTGAATATGAAATATAATTTAGGTATATCATGCTGTTTATTTGTCTTTTAATATCCATCATCTCATAATCCAATATCTACACCACCGTTTCTATATTTGTCCATAAAATAAAAGTCTATATTATATATATGCTTGAAGCAGCGGCTTTATTAATGCATTAGGGTATAGTTGCTACAAAAAGGAAGCAATGTATAAAACGGATGCCATTACTGTTTCTATAAAATAAATTGAAATTCTTGATTATTTTAATCAAAGAAAATATTCAATACATAACATATGAATCAAGGAAAATGTTTTGCACTATGTGATTTAATATAACGTATTTAGTGCATAACATATAAAAGCTGAAATAGAAATTACGTTATGTTATAATGATTTGTGTTAGATATTATTAAGAAATTAGGTGAAAGTATGAAAGAAGGAAAGATACCCTCAGAAATGTTACGAGAGTTGGTATTTAACAATATAAAAGTAAAGCATGAAGATGTGATCCTTGGCCCCGAAATAGGCGAGGATTGCACTGCTATAGATTTCGGTGACTACGCCTGTATTTTGTCTACGGATCCTATTACAGGAGCTGAAAAAGGAATTGGCTCATTGGCAGTTCATATATCGTGCAACGACGTGGCATCCAGTGGGGTTAAGCCAATAGCCCTTTTATTAACGATAATGGCACCGCCGTCAACAACTGAGAATGATATAAAAACGATTATGAAGGATGCAGGTGAGACTGCGGCACAATTAAACGTAGAGATAGCAGGAGGACACACTGAAATAACCTCAGCTGTCAATAGAGTAATAGTTTCTACAACCGCCATAGGCAAAATATTAAAACACAAAATAGTAAAGACCTCAGGAGCAAAAATTGGCGATGATGTTGTTATGACAAAATATGCAGGATTAGAAGGCACGGCAATTTTAGCAGCGGACAGAGAGCCGGAGCTTAGAGGTAAGCTTACAGATGAACAGCTGGATAAGGCAAAAAACTTATCCTCTCAGATTTCAGTGGTAAAGGAAGGCATTCTCGCCGGTGAGCTTGGGGTAAACAGTATGCATGATGTTACAGAGGGTGGCATACTTGGTGCAGCTTGGGAGATTGCAGAAAGCTCTAATACTGGGGTGGAGATATATTTAGCAGATATTCCGGTGCTTTATGAAACAAAACAAATATGTAATGTATTCAATCTTAACCCATATAGATTGATATCAAGCGGTAGTATGATAATAACCTGCAGCAATGGCCATGAGCTGGTTGAACAATTTAGCAAGGCTGGCATACCAGCAGCGGTTATTGGCAGGATAATCGAAAAAGAAAGAATTATAATAGAGCATGGCATAAAAAATGAATTAGAGGCGCCTGGGCCAGACGAATTATTCAAGGTATAACAAAAAGCGAGTGAAATTTCACTCGCTTTTTTGCTAAGACATATGATTCCAAATTGGCCTTATCAATAGATAAAGTATAAGTGGGAATATCAGTCCGGAGATTATAGGAATTAAGATCGCGTTGGTTAAGAAGATGCTTATAATAATGTTTATTATGGAAACACCAACAAACCCGAAGAACCCCCATTTTTTATATTTCCATACGCCGATTAGAAAAATAATATTTATTAGAGACAATACGCCGCTAAGGATTGAGTAAGATGTGCTAGTCGCATATTCAGGCATCAATCCAGAGATAATTGGACCTGTTAAAAATGAACCCAAAGCACCCATTGCATAAACTATTATTAGGACAATTATAAAAGCAGCCAGACAACCGCTTCTTTTCCCTTTTTCATCAGTCATTTCAAATCCTCCTATTGAAGTTTCTCGTATTAGCTTTTGAAAATACAAATCATTTATGCATTTAATCGGTAATTCGTATAAGTAATTAAAAAGGTTTATTAAAGCTGTCGATATATAAGTAAATATGTATATTTATTTAAATCAATTGAAACAAAAATGTAAAATAAACGTCATACAATTATAACAAAACATTGAAGGTATTTGGCGCTTATAGTCGAACTCAATCATAAGGGCAAAAACAGAACCTAATTTTATGTAGAATTATGCTCTAAAGTACATAAATCAACATGATACAAAACGAATGTAAGATTTTCTGTGTAGATTAATAGGAGGGAAAGATGAAAAAGATAGTAGTATTTATAACAGTGTTCTGCATGATGATTTCCATGCTGGGCAGCACAGTAGCAGCAGCAAGTTTCGCAGCAACGAAACCTCCGTTATCCATGCAGATTTTCGGAAAAAAGGTTACGCAGGCACCTATTTTGTATAAGGGAAAGGTGTTTATTCCTTTGCGTGCCGTAGGACAAGCTTTGGGATACCAAATAAACTATGGCGAGAAAAGTAAAACAATGGACTTGATATCCAAGACTCATAAGGTCACAGTTACTGTTGGATTCATTAATGCAAATATAAATGGAGCAGCAGTTAAGATGGATATTGCACCGGTACTCAGCAATAACAGTCTGTATGTTCCTTTGACCTTTGTGCAAAAGAACTTTAAATACAGTGTGACATTTTCTGAGGATAAAAATATGGTGGTAATAGATAAACCAGGTACAGGCAACACTTCAGCTGTTAAGCCAGCCCCAGAGCAGAAGCCAACAACTGCACCTACCACCACCGCTTCAAATGGAATATATATAATGAATAAAAAGGTAAATAACAAAGAAAAAGCTTTGGTCAAAAGTAGTGTTGTATATATACCAGTCAGATTGATAGGAGAAGGATTAGGGTATAAAGTAGTATGGAGTTCATCTACGAGTACAATGACCTTAACAAAGGGAAGTCAAACCATGGTATTGGTTTCAGGTAAAACCAATGCCACTGTTAATAAAAAAGCAGTTAAGCTAGATGCTGCACCATACCTATCCGGTGGAAGTTTATATGCGCCTATGACAATGATCAGTAAAAATATGGGACTTGTTGCAACGTATAACAGCAAGCAAAATAGTGTATCAATAACAGAGAAACAAGTTAGTACTCCTAAACCGCCTACACCACCTGTGACGCAAGTGCCCGAAAATGCACCTGGAATCGCGGGCATTGTCAATATTGCATATGATGATGGCAATGGTATTCCACAAGTGAATATTTCGGCTGACAGCGCTATAGGGAACTATAATAGCTATACAATGAGCAATCCTGATAGACTTGTCATTGACATTAACGCTGCTGCAGCCAGAACAGAATTTGTCAGCAAAGAAATACAACAGGCTGGTCTTTTAAGAGTAAGAATAGGTCAAATAAATAATGATCCGGCAGTAGTAAGAATTGTTGTTGACTTATCAAGTCAAAAATCCTATAAAATTGTACAATCCGAAGATAAGAAGACTTTATCTATTCTTTATGCAAATATCCTAACACCTGTAAGCTATCAGAAGGAAGGGGATATGGACGTAATAGTAGTAAAGGGAACTTCCAATCTTGACACGAGCTTTTTGGAGCTTGATAATCCTGATAGAGTTGTATTTGATGTAAAGGGAGCTGTTTTTAATGACTTGCTTCAAAATGTAAATGCAGCTTCTAGTATCTTAAAGTCTGTAAGATTGGGGCAGTTTGATGTTGGCACAGCAAGGGTAGTTATGGATGTAGCGCCAGACACATATTTTAAAGTTGAAACAACAGGAAATACGTCGAAGATTTATTTATCCAGTTACCCTTTTGAATTTGTTCAATACAACCGGTACTATAATACAGCAGTATTAAATCTAAGCCCGGGCAAAGAAGTTCAATATAGCGTGTCTACAGATCCAAACAACAATAAGGTAAATATAAAAATACCTTTAGACCTGAAGCTGGAAGGCAAAAGAGTCAATGTAAATGATAACTTAGTAAAATACGTGGATTATAGGACTGAAACACAGGATGGACAAAAGGTGACCATCGCTGAAATTACAACGCAGAATTCTATAATAAGCGAAGTGATATCAGCACCAAATGCAAAATTGGTAAAAGTACGCTTCAAGCGAAACATAACCAGCCTGCAGCAATTGACAGTAGTAGTTGATGCAGGACACGGAGGTAAAGACCCCGGGGCTAAGGGAGTTGATGGTACAACAGAAAAGAGCTTAAATTTAAGTGTTGCCCTAAAGTTGGAAAAACTCTTAAAGTCTATGGGAATTAATACGATTATGTCACGTGGGGATGATACCTTTATAGAGCTTTCGGACAGAGCAAATAGAGCAAATGTTAATTATGCAGATTTCTTTGTAAGTATACACTATAATGCATTTAATAAGACTACCAATGGCATAGAAACCTTATATTATCCAAATGTGCCTAACGAGGATTTTACAATTAATAATAAATCAATTGCAGATATATTTCATAATGAACTTTTAAAAACAACAAAATTGGCTTCAAGAGGAATTACAGCTAGACCGAATCTTGTTGTATTAAATAAAACAAAAATGCCTGCAATACTTGCGGAACTTGGATTCGTATCCAATCCTACAGAACTGGCAATCATTAAAACTGAAAGATATAAAGAAGATGCAGCAAGGGCATTGGCAGTATCGGTACTAAGATATTTTAGAGAAGTTCAGGGAGTGAATATAGAAATAGATACAAATTCAATTTATTCCTGGCCTTATGAAGAAGAACCTATACAACCAGCAATGCTTCCAGAAGCTCAGGAAGCAGTTGTAGAGATAGTTGAACCTCAGATTGAACTTCCCATAGCCGAGGAAATAATTATAGAGCCTCAAAATTAAAATATTAGATATCAGCCCGAGATTATCTCGGGTTTTTTTTATTTAATTTCAGAGTTATTTCAATAAAGATAACCTTTATTTATAATGGTTTTTCTAGTCCTTTTTTATGAATATACTTGTAATCCTACTAATATAATATATTGATATTAATTAATAAGGGGTGAAATTAATGAAAAGAAAGCATGCAATATTTTTTGTACTACTATTATGTTGCATTTTTGTACTAACCAGCTGTAGCAATCCTCTTACTTCAATTAGAGAATTCTTCAATAAGGACCAGCAAACTGCAGAGAGTGAAGAACCAGCTATTGAACAGGAGAGTTTAAGTGAAGTAATGGTAGTACAGCCAGATGACGCAAGACCTACAGTAATGTATTATAAGGATTCTGATAATGTACTGGTTCCAGTAATGAGATTTGTACCTAAGAGCGAGTTAGGCATCGCAAAGGCAGCTCTTAATGCTTTAGTATATAGTGCGGCAAGTGCTGAGGATTTGCAGCCCACTGGCTTAATGCCTTCACTTCCAATGGGTACACAGATATTAGGTGCAGTTATAAAAGAAAATGGTCATGCTATAGTTGATTTTTCAAAAGAATTTTTAAGCTTCTCCAGTCAAAAAGGAGAAGAAGTTGGTGTAAAGGCTGTTGTATATACACTTTCTGAATTCTCTAATGTCAAAACAGTAGAGATTAGAGTAGAAGGCAAAGTAGTAACAGAAATGCCTCAAGGCACAAAGCTTACTGCTGCTATGAAAAGAAGTGAAATTAATCTATTAACTGCAGAAAATAGTGGTGATAAACTGTCTAAAGTTATGGTATACTATCAAAAGAAAGGTGCAGGAAACTATTCATACTTCGTACCTGTAACTAAGCTTACTTCAGAGAAAAATAGCGCAATGGCAGCTATTAACGCATTATTGGAAGGACCGGTTCTAGAAAGTGGATTAATTAACCCATTCCCTGAAGGAACAGAGTGTCTAGATATTCGCGTTAAAGATGGTATCGCATACGTAAATCTATCTGAGGATGTGCTAAAGCTTCAAGGCAATAAAGGTGCAGAAAGATCAGTTAAAAAAGCTGTCTCTCTAACACTTGGCCAGTTCCCAGAGATTTCTAAGGTTCAATTATTTGTAAATGGATCAACCATAGAGAACTCTGACGGTATTGGTGCAAATGAGTTTATTGATATTCCTGTATTTGTTAACTTCTACGAATAAAATTACATAAATCATATATAACAGAAGGAGGTAACCCTCCTTCTGTTATATTAAGTATAAAGGTAGATATACTAAAGAATGAAGGGATGATAATATGGAAAGAATTGACAAAAGACAAAAAAACCAAATAAGACCTGTTAAGATCACAAGAAATTATTTAAAGCACGCAGAGGGTTCTGTATTAATTGAAATGGGAGATACAAAGGTTATTTGCACAGCGTCTTTGGAAGATAGAGTGCCTCCATTTTTAAAGGGTCAAGGTCAAGGCTGGATAACCAGCGAATACGGAATGCTGCCTAGATCGACAGAAACAAGAAAGCCTAGAGATGCTACAAGAGGTAAGGTTGACGGCAGAACAATGGAAATCCAAAGACTTATTGGAAGGGCTTTAAGATCCGTAGTTGATTTAAAAAAACTTGGAGAAAAGACAATTTACATAGATTGCGATGTAATACAAGCAGATGGTGGAACCAGAACAGCCTCAATAACGGGAGCTTTTGTTGCTTTAGTTGATGCTTTAAATATGCTGCTAGTAAATGGGAAGATAAATGCTATTCCG
>JARBUB010000288.1 GCA_029239905.1 Clostridia bacterium | reverse complement strand
GAAGGGTAAAATTTATAGCAAGGCAACAGCTTATATTGGGATTATAGGATTCTCTTTGTTGTTGATGTACATGGTACTTGTGACCTTTGTATCAA
The DNA here is from genome assembly GCA_029239905.1 of Clostridia bacterium. GTDB lineage: Bacteria > Bacillota > Clostridia > Lutisporales > Lutisporaceae > GWB2-37-7. Next base: position 3,355 of record JARBUB010000288.1, on the reverse strand, counting down.
GTTCAGATAATCTTATTATGATGCTTGCTATGCCTGGTGGACTTCTGGCTTTGGGATGGAACATTGGGGTGGCTCAAAAGCTGTTGCAATTAAGCAAGAAGGAATTCGATGTAAAAGGAAGGGGTTAATTATGAAAATAGGTATTATTGTTTATTCCCATACTGGGAACACATTCTCTGTTGCACAAAGGCTGGAGGAAAAGCTAACAGCTGAGGGGCATTCTGTAAAAATTGAGAAAGTTACTGTAACCAATGATAATGAAATGGATGCAAGTAGAATACAGCTTAGTAACATACCTGATGCCAGTGCATATGATGCTTTAGTATTTGGGGCTCCGGTAAGAGGGATGTCGCTTTCAGCTGCTATGACCGCTTATCTGTCACAGTTAACCAATTTGAAAGAAAAGAGTATATTCTGCTATCTAACTCAGTTTTTTCCTTTCCCAAGTATGGGTGGGAACCGAGCCATGGGGCAAATAAAAAAAATATGTGAGTCAAAAAGTTTAAAGGTAAGTAATACAGGGATCGTGAATTGGTCTAACTTTCGCCGTGAGAAGATGATTGGTGATATAGTTGAGAAAGCCAGCAGATCATTTTAATTTCAAGGGGGGGAATTAGTGAAGAAGAAAAAGGTAAGAATCATTATACTAGTGGTAATAGTTGCAGTAATAGTTACAGCATGGGGGGCTGCAACATATATACAGTCAAATCTTGAGGCATTATCGGATTTAACAATTTCAAGTGTTGATCTATCAAAAATGAAGGATGGGACTTATGAAGGCAGCTATAAGGCTTTTCCTGTTGAAGCAGTCGTCGATGTCAAAATAAGCAATCATGCTATCGTTGGAATTGATCTTGTAAAACATATAAACGGTCAAGGTGGAGATGCTGAAGTAATACCTGATAAGGTTATTGAAGCACAAAGCTTAGAGGTGGATTTTATTTCTGGCGCAACATATAGCAGCAAAGTCATATTAAAAGCCATTGAAGATGCATTCATAAAGGCAAATAAAGATTAACTGTTATATAACTCAGTTTATTTAATAAACTGAGTTATATTTTGTTCTAATAGCGATGCAAACAAATAAAATATAGTGTAATATTTGATGATTTTGAGCAAAAGCTAGATACAGTGACCTACAGCTATGTCGGAAAAGATAGAGGGATAGGCTTTGACAATTTCACTTAAGTAATTTTAATTCAGTTTATATCAGACATGTACACAACTTTTAAAGTAACATAATATATGATATATTCTTTATTAATGGATTTCATATGACGCCATTTCAATTCAGAATAAAAATAAAATAAGGTGAGGGAATAAAATGAAAAATAAGTCGTTGTTAATAATAATTGGTATTGTTGTACTTTTAGGTGTTTACGTTATGGGGGTACAGAGAAATCTTGTAAATCTAAGTGAGGAAGTAAGTGCCTCTTGGGGTGATGTTCAGGTACAATATCAAAGAAGAGCAGATTTAATACCAAATTTAGTTGAAACAGTAAAAGGTCAAGCAATAAAAGAGCAAGAAATATTTACACAAATTGCTGAAGCTAGATCAAAATTAGCAGGGGCAACAACTGTAAAGGAAACAATTGATGCAAATGCTGAAGTTTCGTCCGTACTAGGGAGATTATTAGCTATTACAGAGAATTATCCTGTATTAAAGCAAAATGAAGGTTTTCAAGATTTAAGAATACAGTTGGAAGGTACCGAAAATAGAATTGCAACCCATAGAAAATTCTATAATGACAATGTAAAAGCATACAATAAAAAGATTAAGGTATTCCCAACTAGCATAGCAGCAAGTATTTTAGGATTTAGTGATGAATTTCCATATATTGAGGCTGAAGCTGGTGCAGAAAAGGCTCCGGATGTAAAATTCTAATAGCGCAAATCTATGTTGGGGGCGTATAAATGAAACAATTAAGGCTGTCTGCAGTATTTTTAGTAATTTTGATTGTTGGGGCAATGAGTTTTGGCGTAGTTTCAGCTCAAGCTCTGGATATCACAGTACCAAATCCTACTGTAGAATTTTATAGCAATGATTTTGCAGATATCTTAGATGAAAGTACAGAGAAAGATATTGTAGGATTGGGAGAAAGCACTTTTAAGGCCACCGAGGGTGGGCAGGTGGTATTTGTCAGCATAGAAACCTTGAATAACAATAGCCTGGAGGAATATTCAAATACCCTTTTTAATAAGTGGAAAATAGGTACTAAGGATAAGGGTATACTTTTCATACTCAGTATGCAGGAAAGAGAATCTAGAATTGAAGTAGGCTATGGATATGAGGGAGTCTTAACAGATCTGCAAAGCAGTAAGCTTCTTGATAAGTTTTCCGAGGTAAACCAAGAACAAGGCATGGATGCAGCTGTAAAGACTATATATGCAGATATATGCAGTATTGTTAGTGGCAATGAAGAGATGGTGCAGTACCCAAGCACAAGCCAAGCTCCGCGGAACTCATCCGCTGGAAACAACTTCTTTGAGGAAAATCCAATATTATCGATTATTTTAGGGATTATAGTTTTGATATTAATCGTATTGGACTTTATGCTCACAGGAGGCAGAATTACCTTCTTGATTTTAAGAATGGTAGCAGCTTCTAGCAGAAGAGGCGGAGGCGGCGGCGGCGGAAGAAACTCCGGTGGCGGAGGGCGCTCCGGCGGTGGAGGCGCATCAGGAAGATTTTAAGCTAAACACAATGGAAAATAAATGGTCAGATTTGAGAAGAATTCAAAACTGACCATTTTTATTTTTTGATAAATTACTCATTTATCTGGGCGAAGGATAATATATTAGGACTAGATGTGTTGTAAAAAATCTATCTGGATAAAATCAGTTGGAGCATCTGATTTTGCATATCAAGAATGAATTTTCGCAACATATCAGTAGAATTTAAGATGCTAAAAAAGGGAGGATTTCTGTTGTGGGAGATGTATTTTTTGGTGCCATTGCAGCCATAAAGGAAGCTATTGATTGTAATAAGGAGTTTCTGACGGAACTAGATAGAGAAATAGGGGATTCTGACCATGGAATAAATATGGCTAGAGGGTTTGATGCCGTTTTGAATAAGCTAAGTGCAGAACCACAACTGGATCTAGCAGCAGGGCTTAAAAAGATAGGAATGACCTTGCTATCTACTGTAGGAGGCGCATCGGGTCCTTTGTATGGCACTGCATTTATGAGAGCGGCAGTACCAGCGCAGGGTAAAGCTGAGGTTGACAAAGTGCTGATAGCAGAAATGCTACAGGCCGCAATACAGGGAATCAAAGATAGAGGAAAGGCTGTCTGCGGAGAAAAGACGATGCTGGACTCCTTAGAGCCTGCCTATAATGAATTTCTCAGAGGTATT
>JARBUB010000287.1 GCA_029239905.1 Clostridia bacterium | reverse complement strand
ATACATTTCTGCTCTATTCCAGAATTCAGGCTTGAAGCCGTGAAAGGCTATGGTTGAATAGCCTTTATCCTTAAGTATTTTAGGTAAGCCATATAAGCTTTTATTTACATACTTGTTGTAGGAAGGAAGATCGGAGGCGGGATATAATGAGTGCAGCGTAGTAAATTCTGCATCGGAGGTTCCGCCTTTTGCAATGTGATGATAATAATTATCAAAGTATAGGGTTTCTTGCCTGATTAATTTATTGAGGTTAGGGGTAATCTCCTGGCCGTTATAGTATCTGTTCACTGTAAAGCCCTGCAGCGCTTCTACTTGTATTATGATGACATTTCTATCCCTTGCTATGCCAAAATTCTTGGGTTGTATACTATATTTTTTTGACACCTCTTCTAAGCTCTTTATGGATAAGGTGTTTTTGTTATAGGCTTCTTTGCTTGATAGCATTTCTTTGAATTGGCTTCCATGAAAATGAATTAAGCCATAGCTGTCAAAGTTCTGATAACTATTGCTGCTTCCAAACATACCGCAGTCAATAGACACTGCTATGACCAAAAGGGCGGCTATTATCAACTGAAGTCTAAGGCCACTCTTATAAATTATTACTTTTCGACCCCAGATAAGCTGACAGGTAAGCATGGGTATCATGTCTGCAAATAACAGCATGTATTTAGCTATGAATAACTCAGTAATACTGTCCCAAATAGAGGGGATGACTGGCAGCAGCTGTAAATCAGTGCCGGAGGGCAAGGTATTAAAGTATTTGAAATACAATATATCTGCAAGTATGATTACAGCCAGCAGCTCATGTATAAGCAGCTTAAAGACAAAGCTTTTCCTGAATAAAATATAATTCAATATAAAATATATAGTCACAAGGATTACCATAGTTCTAATCAAAGCAAGCAAAGTATTGTTGGGTGTAAAGGTATTCAGATACATAAAGTATATTTTGCATAAGGTAGATAGAATCATAAACATCATTAGTAGGGCAGGATATTTATTTGTTGTTTCAGCTTTCATAACGCCCCTCCAGTAATTGCATTCCTTAAATTATATTCAAAGGGCTTTTCAATCACGACAAAATATATGGTTATAAAATACCTTTGTTGATAATAATATTTTTGTTAATGTTTATGAAAAGCAATTACGATGAGGGAGGATTATTCTATGAGCTTTAAGATTAATGACAGTGTTACCTGGGTCGGGAAAATTGATTGGGAACTCAGAAAGTTTCACGGGGATGAGTATTCCACACACAAGGGCAGCAGCTATAATTCATATTTGGTAAGAGGGGAAAAGACTGTTTTGATAGATACTGTGTGGAGACCCTTTGCCAAGGAATTTGTAGAGAATCTGAAAAAGGAAATTGACTTAAACAAAATTGATTATATCATCATCAACCATGGAGAGCCGGATCACAGTGGAGCCCTGCCGGAGTTAATGCGAGAGATACCCAACACACCAATTTATTGTACAAAGAATTGCGTAAGCTCCTTAAAAGGGCATTATCATCAAGATTGGAACTTTGTTGAAGTAAAAACAGGGGATAAGCTGAACATAGGAAGCAAGAATTTTGTATTTATTGAAGCAAGGCTGCTGCACTGGCCAGACACCATGTTTAGTTATTTGACCGAGGATCATATACTGTTTAGCAATGATGCATTTGGTCAGCACTATGCTTCGGAATTTATGTTCAATGATTTGGTAGATCAGGCAGAGTTATATCAAGAAGCCATCAAATATTATGCAAACATTCTTACTCCCTTTAGCAAGCTGGTGGAGAAAAAAATTGAGGAAGTAGTAGCTCTGAATGTGCCTGTAAATATGATTTGCACCAGCCATGGCATCATTTGGAGAGACAACCCGCTGCAAATTGTAAATAAGTATATGGAATGGGCAAAGGATTACAGTGAAAATCAAGTGACGCTGATTTATGATTCCATGTGGGATGCTACAAGAAAAATGGCAGAAGCTATAGCGGAGGGTATAAAGAGTACCAACAATGAAGTAGAAATCAAGCTTTATAACACTGCCAGAACAGATAAAAACGATGTAATAACTGAAATCTTTAAATCCAAGCTGATCATAGCGGGATCTTCTACCATTAACAAAGGAATTTTATACTCTATCGATGGTTTGCTGGAGATGATGAGAGGTATGTCCTTCAAGGGTAAAAAGGCTGCTGCCTTTGGAAGCTATGGCTGGAGCGGAGAATCAGTAGCCATATTAAATGAGGAATTGAAGAAGGGTGGCTTTGAGCTGATAGACGAAGGACTTAAGATATTCTGGGTACCTGACGAAGCCGGAGTAGAAAAATGTAAGGAATTTGGACGGAAACTAGCTGCTCAGCTGTAAAAACTTGAATCTGTGGTGCCAGGCACCACAGATTCAAGTTTTACTTTGTTTTTTTGCTGTTAATGTACGTGTGCTCCCTTTAAGGCTTGCAGTCTTGGGAACAGGATGTTGTTTTCCATGTGTATGTGCTGGAATAAGTCTGATTCAAGTTCATATAACTTTTGATAAGTTAAACTATAAGTAGTGCAGCCATCGGCAGGAGTCTGGTATTGGTCTGTGATTTTTCGGAGTTCCTTCAATATATCTCCAGCTCCGGTATGCTCATTTTCCAGTTCTGTAATAGTTTTTAACGCTTTATCTAATAGCTCTGGGGAAGGCTCTTTTTCATATTTTTTAATAATCGGGAAAAGAACCTCCTCTTCTTTTATTAAATGGGATTCAAGCTCTGTCCTAAGACCATTGAAAAGCTTGTGAACTTTGGAAAGTTCTACGTGGTGTTCTCCGTGAACTCTAAGTATCTTTGCAACCAATTGTCCTAGAGCGGGCAGTTCATTTTGCAAAAAAGTATGATGCTTTTGCACAACATAATCGATTAATTGAGAATAGGATGCAGTTCTCCAGTCAATATCAGAATGAACGCTATCCTTAAAGCTTTCATATTCTTGATTAAGCCTGTCAATGACTATGCTTTCACTAAGGTTTTGTTCTTTTAGCGCTTCGATAAGTGGTCTGTGGCCGCCGCAACAAAAATCGATATTGAATTCCTTAAAGGTTTCTATCGCTTTTGGAAAATTAACAACGATATTGCCTATTGTATCAGCACTTGAAAATTTACTGTTCATAAAAATCCCTCCATTATGAATTATCTCTTTTAGGTTTTGCATATTGCAGTATTTAATTCTTATCCTTATGTCTTTATTATAAACATAAATTTTACATCTTTATGTGATTTCAGTCACACTATATAAATTTATCCAAAAAAGTAGATTGGTTTATTGGTCATACATGATGGCTAAATGAGTATATTATTCCAATCATTCGCAATACTAATATTGAAAATCTTTAGCTGTAAATTTATGCAGGAAATGAAAGGAGCTTGAATAATGGGAGAAACTATACTGGAAAAAACAGAAGGCCGAGTCAGCTATCATGATTCGGTAGAGGAGATGCTAG
>JARBUB010000043.1 GCA_029239905.1 Clostridia bacterium | reverse complement strand
TCAATATTTCAAATTACTACTTGAAATTTGATATTAAATTACAATAATTATTCTAGTAAAGTAAGTTACCTTCTAAATGCACATTCCATAAAGAGTACGTCAATTAGACCTAAATAAAATTAGGTTTACTAAAACTCTTTAAGTGAAATCATATTAATTTTGTAAAATCAATATTAGCAATTAGCTGGTGTCATAACTTACTTTCCCCCTTCAACTTTTTTATTATTGTATCACTGTTTACAACTTAAATATATGGATTATAATTTTCAAACAAATTTCTCCATAGCCAGAGCTTGCTCTTTACTTGCATACTATTCTATTGCAGCCGTCATAATAACTACACTTAGAAACAATTATTTCTTGATTGTAAAGCAAATTCCATACAATGTAATAATTTCCTCATTTTGTATGCATGCTCTTATTATCTATGTTGGCCAACAAATCGGCTCATAAGCAAAAATAAAAAACCTCAGTATTGTTGAAATACTGAGGTATCTACTTTCAATATGGTGCACCTAACAGGAGTCGAACCTGTGGCACACGGTTTAGAAAACTATTGGTCAGTTCCAGAAAACACGGGTATCACTAAATTCTTTGTTTTCCAATATATACTGTTTCAACTCATCCAATGCTCCTATTACTTCATTCGAGTATAAGTCCATTTCTCTAAAGGCTTTTTCAGCCGTTAACATATTTTTTGAGACAACCGCCAGCACGGATTCTTTAGCCCACTCATGCAATAACTTATGGGGCTTTTCGATTTTTCTAAAAATGTCATTATCCTTGAATATCTCTTTGCCTGTGCCGTAATACCACCTGCCAAGCCTGCAATCCTTAGGATTTCCTACCACATTTTCATCTATTGTTTCATAACCCAGCAGCATGTTATAAACACGCCATCTTAAATTCAGGTGATCTGTCTTAGACAAATCTATGATATCAATTACTTCAAGTTTATTTATATCTTTAATCATGCCTAATCTTATTTGATTATTCAGCTTACTAACCTTAAAAATTCCTTGTCCAGTTTCATTACAGGTATTAAAGATATTATCTGCTGACTGGGACAGCTCGGTTGCTCTGCTGGTAAATTCCTCAATTACTGCAGTTTGTTCCTGCGTGTTTGCAGCAATTTGAATGGCTTCACTATTTAGTTGTTCTACTGCCTCAACAACCCTCTTATTTGCAGCGATTACTTGATTTACGAGACCAGTCCCCGTTTCCAGCTCACCTGCCGTCTTGTTCGCATCTGATACCGCTTTTGACAGCTCATTGCTTAAATCCTGTATATTGTTTTGAACATTTCCAATTGAAGATTTTGTATGTTCAGCCAGTGTTCTAACTTCTGAAGCTACTACGCTGAAGCCGTTGCCATGTTCTCCAGCCCTTGCGGCTTCTATAGCGGCATTAAGAGCCAGCAAATTAGTCTGATCGGCTATTCCCTTTATGATATCAACTATTTGATTGATTTGCTGCATTTTACTTATGAGAATATTCATATCCTTGCTTATATTTTTTACTGACTCAAAAGAGTTCTGAACAAACGAAAAGGCACCCAGCATGCTCTCATTAGATTTAGATGTAATATCCAATGTGTTGCTTACGAAATTTGCTACATTTTGCGTACGTGCTGAGACATCTTCAATAGAAGCGCTCATTTCTTCACTGCTGGCAGTTATTGAGTGTGCTGCATCGCTTTGTACTCTGGCCTCGCTTATCATATCCTTTACATAGGTCATTTCTGTGATATGTCCCAGAATCTTATTTACTTCCAACATTTTATTCTTCTTTTCTAAGTACAGCGCATGGACCATTTTATTCCAAGCTGTTGTTAATGTTTCGTCTCCCAGTTTGGACTTGTCAGCCAGCACGAATTTTCCTGCTTCTATTTCTGAAAACAAATGAAATAGTTCCTGTAAGCTTATGTTTGTTTCTTCTACATTGCTATTGCTGCGTTTTAATTCTCTGAGTTTTTTAAACATGAATACGCCCCCTGTATTTTAAATTAATATCACTAGTTTGAATAAAAATGAAATACTAAACTATATAAGGATGCACATGGCAAATTTATATGATATTAAGTGTCCCGAATAAGTATACCCAAAAGAATATTGTTGCTATTGATGCTATGGAAGTTGTTATAACAATCTGTCCTGCAAGTTCTCCGTCTGCATCCATTTCTTTGGCCATTGAAAATGATGCAATGGCTACTGGTGATGTCATAACACCTAATAATGCCACCATTTCTCCATTTCCTATACCTATACTGTATGCTATATAGAATACAATAGCAGGAATAACAATCAGCTTTCCCAATGCTACAACAGTAAGATATTTTGCATTATTGCAAAGTGCCTTAAAGTCAAATGTCCCTCCTAGCACTATGAAGGCTAATGGAGTTGTGACTTTTGACATACTTTCCAATGGAGATAAGATGAGATTAGGGATTTTTACACCAATGAATATGAATAGAAATGCTAAAGCAGAAGCTACAATAGTAGGGTTTTTAACAATACCCAGTAAGACTTTTTTTATATTTACTTTTCCCCCTCGGTATATTTCTAGAACTGTAACTCCAAGGACATTAAATAGGGGAATCAGATAGGCGGCCAGTAATGAAACAAGCCCAATACGATCATCTCCATATATAGACGCTACAATGGGTATGCCAAATAGGATAGAATTGCCTCGAACCAATCCTTGTATCATTACACTGCATTTTTTCTTATCTTTTATAAATTTAGGCAATGTAAAGATGAAAATCAGAAATGCTGCGATAATAATTGTATATAACATTAAGATTAAAAATATATTCTCTTTGCTAAGTGCTTCTTTAATATCCATTTTATAGATGTTTAGAAACAGCAATATAGACATAAAAACTCTGAAGATCAGTTTATTCATAATGTTTAATGAGTGATTATCCACTAAATTCTTTATCCTCATGATGTAGCCTGCTACCATCATGAAAAACATTGGAAAAACAACATTAATTGCTAGCGTTAAATTATCCATATATTTTATTTCCTTTAAGGTAAATTAATTTTCATCGATGGATTTGACCTTCTATATATTTATCTTCACACAAAAATCTCCCACTTAATAATTTTTCAATAGACAAGCTTGAAAAAAACCATAAAATAAACATAGTCAGATAACCCCTGCAGATACCAATCATTATAAAGGTGCCATTTGCAGAAGCTATCTGACAGTATAACATATCTAGACCTTCCCCCAGGATACCACTTGAACGAAATAATGACTTTGCAGCCTAGAGGGAATTCTTACAAACTTATTCGCAGCCTAGCCATTTATAATGACTTTGCCTTCTTTTTTTGCTGCTTTGATTTCTATAAATAAGACTACTGCTGCTATAACAGCCCCAATTATATTGGCAATAAGCGGCCTTGGCATGATTAATAAAATTGCTCCTATTGTCAGTAAAAATCTGCTTATTACCGATAATTTAACTTTATACCATCCTCCGAGGCCGATGGCCAATACCACACAACCAATCAATGCTGTTATTAATACAAGGATGATTTTTCCGATACTACCTGCCAACAGCAGTTCTGGGGAGTATGCGAAAATAAATGGAATAATAAATCCTGCAATTGCAAGCTTCATAGCTTCAAAGCCTGTTTCCCACATTCCTGAGCCGGCAATTCCAGAAGCAGCAAAAGTAGAAAGTGCAACCGGCGGTGTTATGGTAGAAAGTGCACCAAAGTATAAAATAAAGAGATGGGCTCCCATTTGCGTAACACCCATTTGTACAATGGCTGGCGCAACCAATATTGCAAGAACCATATAAGCTGCAGAAGTTGGCAATCCCATTCCAAGTAACAGACTGGTAAGCATCGCAAGAACCAATGCGATGATTAAATGGCCATTGGATAAATCAACAATTATACCACTAATTTTTAATCCAAGACCTGTCATATTCAGGATGCCCATTACTATACCTGCCAGCAAACAGGCTGCTGCGATAGGTGCAATACCAGATGCCGCATCTTTCAGCGCTTTGATAAATCGCTTCATATTCATATTCTCACGGCTCTTGATAAAACCAACTGCTATTGAGACAATGATTCCAAAGAATCCGGACTTTTGAGCACTGTATCCTGTTATTAACATACCCATAAGTACAATTAGAGGGACAAGATAAATCCATCCATCCTTCATGATCTTTCCGGGTTTTAGACGTTCGCTTTCAGGAGTAATTGGAATTTGTCTCTTATTTGCTTCTACGTACACTGACATGGATAAGGTTACGTAATAAAGTATAGCTGCTGGAATTGCTGCTATCGCAATCTTACCATACTCTATTCCGGTCATTTCAGCCATCAAAAATGCTACTGCTCCCATTACCGGCGGCATAATCTGTCCACCGTTTGAGGCCACAGCTTCAACAGCCCCTGCAAATGCAGGTTTGAATCCAACCTTTTTCATTAAAGGAATGGTAAATGTACCGGTAGTTACAACATTCGCTGCTCCTGATCCATTGATAGTTCCCATTAGCATACTAGAAAAAATTGCAGCTTGAGCCGGTCCCCCGCGCACTCTTCCTGTCAACGCAAAGGCTATATTAACAAAGAACTCTCCAGCACCTGTCATATCCAGAATAGCTCCGAACAATACGAACAAAAATATAAATTGAGCCGAAACGTATAGTGTTTGTCCATACAATCCATCTGATGAAGTATATAAATATGGGGCAATTCTTGCTATTGAGAATTTGACTGTTTTGAACAAGCCTGTTAAGTTATGTCCATATAAAGCATAGGCAATAAACAAAACAGAAATGATAGGTAATACTTTTCCTATTGAACGACGAGCAATTTCTAGCGCAACTACAATTGCCAAAATAGAAAGGACCTTCTCAAAATCCGAATACATGCCTGCCGTATTGATGAATCTCTCTTGTATAAGGATCTGATAATACGATAAAAAAATGTTGGTTACTATTAATATAATATCAATTATTATTCCGCCCTTAAATTTAAGTGGTCTCGTAATAATTATATATGTTCCTATCAAACCCCAGTGAATAGCCGACTGTTCATAGGCTGGCATAACACCAATGGATGCAGAATACATATGGAATAAAGCTAATCCTATACTGATTATTAATATAAGTGCATCAGCTATCTTTAATAACTTTTTGTTTACTGGAGACTCTTTTGCAATTGTTTCCATTGTATACCTCCAATCGATTATACTCTACATTATTAGATTTAAACTCTATGCTTCATGGTTTCCCATTAACATGGTTCAATGATCATCAAGACCGAAATTTAGTAAGGAAGTCCGGCCTTGGTGATCATTGCATTACAATATTTTTAAATTTCTACTATTCTATAATGTATTGTTATTTAATTGCTCCGATTTCCTTGAAGTACTTTGCTGCACCGGGGTGAAGCTCTGCACTGGTACGAGCAGCAGTCTCAGGAGTTATTTCCTTTGCAACTACATGAGCTTCTTTGTATTCATCGATGTTTTCCAAAGCTTGCTTTACAAATTCATATGCTACTTCTTCAGGAACATCATTATTAACGAAAATCTCAGTCATGATCTTAAAAGTATTAATATCCTTGTCAGTTCCTTTATAGGTTCCTGCAGCTATCTTATAAGGAACATAGTATGGCTTTTCTGCTGCAATCTTATCAATTATATTCTGTTCAACATCAACAAGCTTGACATTACCTGTTGAAGTCGCATTAATCATTGCAGAAGTAGGAATACCTGCAACAAAGAATGATGCATCAACCTCTCCGTCAGTTAACTTCTGAAGTCCTTCATCAAATGACAGGTAATAAGGAGTTATATCCTTCTCAGGATCAATTCCATAAGCAGTAAGTATAGCTTTTGACATTTCAACTATTGTTGTACTAGGTGGGCCCAGCACAACCTTTTTCCCTTTTAAGTCTCCATAGGTTTCAATATCGGATTTCTTTAAAGTAGCCATCTGACCTGCACTCATGTATAAAGACATCAAGCCTGATATATTAAGCTTTCCGGATTTTTCATACATATTTGTCCCATTTGCAGCAAAATATACTCCATCAGAATTTGACATACCCATTTGGATATCACCGGAATTGGCAAGATTAAGATTTTCAACAGATCCTTTTGAAGGTTGTGCAATTACATTGATTGTATCAGAATTGTTGTTTATTGCAGTAGCCATTGCAGCTGCAATTACATAATAGGTTCCGGCTGTTCCTCCGGTACCAATTACAACATCCTGCTTTTTCGCTGGTTTGGTTTCTTCCGGAGTTGTAGTTCCTCCTGTTGAGTTGTTGGAGCAGCCTGTAAGAACTACCGATAAAATAAGTACAGTTGCCAGGATAACGCTAATTAACTTCTTTTTCATTATTAACATCCTTTCCAAAAAAAATTTGATTCTCTTTGTCATTTAAAAGGAATTATATTACATAAAAATGCTCTATTTCTTAAGCATTTCTGTAACCCATGAAGGTGCAATATCAGGAAGTTTCTTTCCTTCTATTCGGCATTTAGCATATTCGACAATTGTCTCCTGCCTCTTCATCTCATATTCTGCCTTTTTTTCTGCCTTCTCCAGCACTTCTAGAATATGTTCTCTTGGTACAACAGTCACACCATCGTAATCCCCAACTACCAAATCGCCTGGATTTACTTCAACTCCTGCACAGTTAACCGGAGTATTGATTTTCCCGGGGCCTTTCTTATCAGGGCTGCGCTGCATAAACCCCTTGCTATATACCGGCAAGCCTAATTCCTTGAGTCCCTCTTTATCCCTTACATAACCATCAATCACAACGCCGTTAAAGCCAACTGCTTTGGCTGCACCAATCATCAGGTCTCCCATATACGCCCTTTCGGTGTATGCTTTTCCATCCACCACCAGGACATATCCTGGTTTTCCCTGATAAATAGCCACATGAATGGGAAAATTATCTCCATCTTCAGTGCATACCGTACATGCAGTTCCAATCACTCTCATGGAGGAATCAACCGGCATCATGGAAGCATCCATACAGCCATTGCGGAATATCCCCATACCGTTCATTCCGTCACATAACAGAGCAGTACTTAGTTTTGAAACACGTTCAATTATATCCTCTGTTATTAGTTCTGGAAGAAGCTTATAGTTTTCATTAATCATTTCTATTCTCCTCTTAATATAGTTCCGGTCCAGCGGTCGGGAAGAAATTTGCGAAGCTTTCAGCATATTTGTAGGACTTTTCCCCCGAAACTCTACTTGCATGGTTGCCACGCATAAATGCACGTTGTGTATAGTATTCAATCAAATGGCTTTGCGCCTTGAAACATTTCATTGCAGCAATTTTCTGCTCATAAACATCTGTAATGTCAATTATACTGTCCGGTTTAAAGTTGCTCATTTCTGTTTGATGCGGTTCAAACCCGAATATTCTCATTTGCTTTGTGACTCTGGTACCATCTATTATAACACCGCTTGAATTGGACATTACACTGCATCCAAATACGAATTCACTTACCTTGTTGTGATCTGGATTCAAATAATCGAAACGATCATGAGTAATAATGATATCCGGCTGTGTTTCACGGATTTTCCTAACCATGCGTTCTTCAAGCTCTGAGTTGAGCACCATGGGATAATCTACAAGATCCCAGAATTCAATGTTCTTAATATTTAAAATCTCGGCAGCAGCCAATGTTTCGCCTTTTCGAATTTCTTTAACGGATTCTGCTGTAGCACCAGGCTGTTTCCACAAGTCATTAGACTCGCCCCGTACACCAAAGCTTAATACTACTACAGTCACTTCCGCTCCCTCTTTAACATATTTTGCAATTGTACCACCTGAACGCCAAACAAAATCAGCAGCATGGGCACTAACAACTAACATTTTTTTCCCTTTGATCATAGTCATAGTCTCCTTTACATTCCAAATTAACGAACCAATGCAGTATTATTATCTACAGTCATCTTTCGGATTTCCTTCTCTGTGAAACCATTTTCATAAAGTCTAGTAGCAAATTCTAACAGACCTTCATCAGGATAAATTGAATTTTTTTGTCCTAAGTCTGTACCAAGAATTACTCTGTCAGCTCCAAGGGCGCGAATCTGTTCCAGTGTAGTTTCGAAATCGATCTTACCGGTTGCAAAGGTAGTATAACAATGCTCCATATATGCACCGTATTTTGCAAGTTCCTTTTGCTCATCAATAGTATAAAATGTAGTAGGAAAATCGACGTGAGTAATGATTATCTTGTCCACCTTGCGCTCATGGGCAGCCTTAACCAATGCAAATGCTTCCTCATGAGATGAATGACTAGTTGCCAGGATAATATTTTTCTTCGCGATTACATCTATTACATCATAGACTTCATCTTTCAGTTTTCCGTTGTCATCTAACAATTTTATAGTTGGCGTTTTTACGCCCGCTTCTTTAAGTTCTATTATAATCTGCGCCCAATAAGGAAGCTTTTTATTCGGGTCGCCGTTAAATACATGAGAAAGTTCATATTCAGAATCACAGGTCGGAAACCATACTATTTTTGTACCTGCATGAGCTGCCATTTCCACTGCAATAGGATTAATCCCGCCAGTAGAACTATTCAACGTGATAGCGCCAATTGCATTACACTTAGGGTATAGCTTATTAATCAGTGCTGCACGCTCTGCAGTACAAAAATAGTGTGATTTAATTGCATATCCCGCCATGCCTGCATCAATGATACGCTGTGCCATCTCTAAATCATCCATTTTTCGCGGAAGTATGTCTGGCGCTGAATGCACATGTAAATCATATGCACCTCTAATTAAATCTTTCATTAACCTTAATCCCCTTTCCAATGTCCATCAAAATTGTTCAACAATATTGTTTAATAACTTTTTTCAGTATACCATGTAGTTAATTTACTTGTCAATTTTAATCTGAAAATTCATAAGTTTGCGCCAAGGAAATTATCAATTCGATTTCTAATGTCTATTAAACCTGTTTCCAGATTGTTCTTCAATGTAGAAAGTTCACCGTATATAAACTTTTAATCATAAATGTTTAAATAAAATCATTTAATAGATAACAGATATACCAAGTTCAGCTTGACAAAATATGTATTCATGTTATTATTGACATATAATATTGTTCAACAATCTTTTATATTTTCTAATTTTATATTTTAAATATAATAGTTAAAGAGGAGTGTCTATGGCAAACCCGACTGTGGAAGTATATGAATCTATAAAAAATAAAATACATAAAGGTCAGTATTCCCCTTCTGAAAGTCTTCGGGAACAGGATCTTTCTAATTATTATGGCGTCAGCCGCAGTACAATTAAAAAGTGTTTGCTGCTGCTTGAAAAAGAAGGGCTTGTTACCATTGAAATGAATAAAGGGGCCAAAGTGAGATCTTATTCATTGGAAGAAGTGTTAGAGTATTTGGAGTTAAGAGCAAGTTTGGAAGGATTTATCATCCGAAGAGCTGTATCTGCTATTTCAGAAGAACAAATATCAAAATTGGAAGAAACACTTCACCTTATGAAAAAGCACTATGATAATAATGAGTTAGTGAATTATTCGCAATTTAACCAAGTTTTCCATCAAATAATCTACGATGCTTGTCCTAACCGCACAGCAGTAGATTTGACTATCAATCTAAAAAACCAAATGCGTAAGTATAACACTAAAACCATTCTTATCCCTGGCAGGAGTAGTCAATCTTATGCTGAGCATTCTGCAATTTTTGAAGCGATAAAAAGTCGGGATGCTGAATTAGCAGAAGCACTTATGCTTCGCCATGTTAATAGTGTCCGTAAAATATTCCAAGAGAATTATTCACTATTGTTTTAATCACAATCTATATTTCATTGTTCTATTTTCATATTATCAACAACCTGAAAATAGAATTGTGATAGTAATCATCAACGAAAATTATAATTAAAAATACACGTAATGTAGATGACGAGTGTCGCAAAATTACTTTTAGAGTAGTTTGTGATACTTTTCTTTTTTCCAGGTTATAGGTTGAATGATGAATCATTTTATTGAATGCCAATCTAATACTTCATTTGTGCTTAACTATTGATTTAAAGTATTGCTCATTTATATATCTATATTGTGTTCTTCAAGATAACTTAAATATGCCTTATCGCTATTTTGATATCCACCGTCACTATTAAATTACAATATCCCATTTTTCAGTTCTCTGACACAATTGTAGCTGATTCTCCACGTAATTTTGAATATTCATAGCCATTACCTAGCATGTTTTCCTTCCTCCACCTAATCCAAATAGTACCCAGCGCAATTCTTAAAAGCAAATAATAAAAAAATCCCAATACAATCAAAGTATTGGGATTAAACATTTCAATATGGTGCACCTAACAGGAGTCGAACCTGTGGCACATGGTTTAGGAAACTGGTTAATTAGTTATTATAAACTAAAGTACGATATTTTAACGTATTGAAATTCAGCGTTTATATATTACGTGGTTATTTCATTGTATTGATATTTTATGCATTATATCGTCTTTTTAGTCCCCAGCAACAAACCCTCACCTGTAAATAACTATCTAGCTAAAGCTAAACGTAATTTGTTGATATGATATTCAATTCCCTTAAATTTTCACATAAAAATACCCCTCTGATATTATTACTATCCTTATATTATCAAAAGGGGCTTTTGACTACAATGTTTCCTATTAATAGCCTGCTCTAAGGCCAACTTGTTATACGCAGGCATATCCTTGACACTCAAACATCTCATCTTCTTCAATACATATTACTCCATTAATTCTTTCAATGTATTTAATAGCATTTTCTTTAACTATCATAGAGTAGATGTTAGAACTAGCTGAAACCAGCTCAACCTCACCGTGTTTTTTTAAGCTTAATAAAACTTCTTTATTACGAATTTGTACCAGTATTTTTTTCATCTCTTATCACTCCTAACATATTTTCTATATTAATCAACCCTGACCCTTGGTGATGTACAGGTATTTTTAGATCAGTGGCTGTAGTAATTAGCAAATTAGAAATATAGTCTATACAATAGTTACTGGCTAGGCAGGCTATTACTGCGCTTATAAATGGTGCAGCAAATGAAGTTCCTTCTATTTCTTTATCACCTGTCATCTGAATCCAACCTGGCGCAAGTATGTCTGGTTTGTTAGAATCAGGTCTCCCCTTGCTACTGTAATCAGCTAATTGTCTATACTGATTTACCGCCCCTACTGTCAATGCATACTGCGAACTAGCTGGACAACTGAGAATTCCTTCACCCTCTCTACCAAAATTGCCCATTGCAACTACAGCAATTCCCTTACGCTCTTTAATTCTACTTAAACTATTACATACCAAACAGGTGGGCTTACAATCTCCCCTTTTACCTAGAGATATATTTACAACAGAGATATCATTACCTACGCACCAATCTATGGCTTGTAATATCGCACTCTTCAAAATCTCTCCCTGTGAGTTTGCTACCTTGAGACTATATAACTTACACCAAGGTGCTATCTTCTTTATTATATGTGCAACATATGTACCATGCAACCTACCATTTGTTCCTGCATCACTAGCATCTAAAGCATCAGTAAAAACGTGATTACCTTCTAATTTTAAATTATATGCATTTACACCTGTATCAATTACTGCTACTTTTACGTTGGCACCAAAAAACTCGTGCTTAAGAAGACTCCCGGGTTTAAGATTAGGCATCATAGTTATATTTACTGCTTGGATTTCGTAAACCTCGTCTAATTCATAGGTATGAATGAAGTCTAAACTATTCATTCTAGCTAGATTTTGTTCCTCTATCTCTCCAATGATAATATCAAGATTGGTTAATCTGCTTATTAAAGAAAACCCTGTATCCTTAAAACTATTAATTATTTTATCGGTTAATTTACCTTTTATCTTTACGAGTATTAGCATTTCCAAGACTCCTTATACATGCAAAGTAGTATACTCCGTTTCATATGCTTGTCCAATCTAAGAATTATAGAATATTCCTTTGTGTAACAGTGAACGGAGATATTTAACGAATATTTATGACTTTTTTAAGATATATAACCATTTTATACCATATGATTATGCATGTAAACCCACTATATATTGTGCCTTAAGCATAATTCTTCTTCAACATGGTGTTTTTTTGGTACTTAGTTGTCATAATCTAATATTCTTGTATAACTATTATTGCTACTATAATGCAGTATAGAATGAAAAGGGAAAGGGAACAGAAATGAGCTGACCACTTTCCTTAATTTGGAATATTAGCGATTCATTTTCATATAGTTAAGCATTTACTGCAGTTTCTTAAGGATCTTTCAAACTTATAACAGATGTTTCTTTATTATACGATCCACATCTGCAACATTATATGAAACACCATTACACCAAACGCCATATTCACCATTCGAATTAACAGCGTTCACCCATTCAGCAAGTGCTTTTCTTTTTTCCTTATCGCGGAGTGTCTCTAAGGGACAAGGGGACAGGTCGAGACCACTGAAAAAGCCCCCTTATCCCTTGTTTAAAAGACTACTGAAATTCTAAATCCCTTACCTACCATTCTCCTTATTTATCAACTTAGCTTGACGTAGATCAATCATAGCACGATGTCCATGTCGCTCAAGTAAATGTAATAAGTTTCCTCCATTAAGAAGTGTTAATGGTTTGTTTCTAGCAAATTCATATGCGTCGGGACCGTAGTCCGCAGTAGTAACTAAAATACCCTTAGTAGCCCCTTCATTCATTACTGTCCCATATAGATCCCTTACAGCAGAAACACCCACAATATTAGTATAGCGCTTTGCCTGAATAACAATCTTTCCTCCTCTAATAGGATCAGGGTCAAAAGCCACTGCATCAACACCGCCATCTCTACTTGCTTGGGTAACTTTTACTTCTCCACCATTCACCGAAAATTCTTTTTCAAACAATTCCCTTATTAGATGTTCAAAATCTTCCCAGTCTAGCGTAGCAAGATTAGTAACGTCCTGGAGTGTATTGCTTACATCATATGATTGTATAAATCTTCTATCATTTTTATCAATTCGTAGTATAGGTTGTATAGGTGTAATTCCACTCAGTTTACTGCTCCCAATACCTTTAAGATTCTTAAAGCAAGCTTTGGGCTCAACATTATGCAAGTCTATCTTATCAAATTCATCTTTTTTTACTTGTATGCTAGCTATACATGCATCCTCATTTTTACCGGTGGCTTTATTAATATAGTTTACCCACCCATTTAAAGAGATAGCCTCAATAGCATTTATTACATCAGCTTCAAATAACTCATGTAACAGACGAAGTATTATCCTATATATTGTCGTATCATATAATTTCTCCACAAAAGATTGACTATAAAAAGATTCCTTTAATTCATTTTTAGATTGAATATATTTTACTTCTTTTAGTTTTGGCAAATCCTCTAAGAGAGGTAGTTTATAGTCAACTATCAATATTCTAGTATCACTATTATATTCTAGTTCATAATCCTTCTTTATATAACTTGGTAACTCAGAACGATTTAAAACTAGTTCACAATATTCAAGTATGGCATTTGTATCTCTTTCATTATATCTATTTCTCAAATTATCAATGGCTTCATTATATTTTCTTTGATTCTCTAAAAACTTATCTCTGCGTCCTTCCCATTCCTTAACATGTTTCTCCCATTTTTCTAAATCCTTCTTGTAGCTTTCAGATAACTTTTTATTTTTTTCGTCAATCTCCAATTTTTTCTTTTCCCATTTATTGAGTGCCTTTTGATACTTTGCTTCATACTCTTCTTCTACCTTCTTAGCAATAGACTTGAATATTCTACCTAACAGAGGTATTCTTGGTGTAAATTCAATTGAATTTTTATCAGGCATTAATGGATAGATTACAGTTACCTGAGCTTCGGGTTTATCTGGTTTCTTTTCTGGGAATTTTTCTTTATGTTTTATAGTCTCCCAATCTACTGCATCATTTACATTTAAACTATATAGTAGAACTTGCTCTAAATCGCTAATATTTTTTTCTGCCTCTTGAGACCTACGAGCTGCTTCTTCTTGGCTTGCCTGTTTCTTAAGATTCTCTTTATTTTTTGTTTCTACGACAATCCATTTTTCCTTCCACTTTTCAACTTGCATATTTACTTTTGTAGTTAAAACACTCAATTCAGGTGCAGATATTAATTTATGCTCTTTTAATCCCTCATGCCAAATCTCTTGAGTATATCTTAATACCCTGGTATAGGCTGTATTCCAAACCTCTTGTATATCCCCATACTTTATTCCTTGATTCTTATCAGACTTCACGCAAACCCCTCCCATATATATGGTATTATATCCATATTATTACACTAATTTCTTACTAAATTCGATTATTTATTCAGTTTTCCTTCCTAAGACCCAAATTTGTGAGGGTAGTCTAACTATTATAAAGCATAAGCATTTTTCTCGTTGCCAATGTTGACCAACACTTGGTCAACAAATCGATTCAAGAACAAAAAATAAAAAAGCCCCAATATCGTTGAGATACTGGGACAACTTATTCAATATGGTGCACCTAACAGGAGTCGAACCTGTGGCACACGGTTTAGGAAACCGTTGCTCTATCCTACTGAGCTATAGGTGCAAATTTGATTTTTTAGTCAGAATAATTATATGTCAGTATGCGTCTTTTGTCAAATAATAAATTAAGGAATTTCAACCATTATGCTAGGACAAGACTACCAA
>JARBUB010000286.1 GCA_029239905.1 Clostridia bacterium | reverse complement strand
AGCATACGAGGTGAATTTATGTACGATATTGCAATTGTAGGGTCAGGCCCAGCAGGGTCAAACCTTGCTAGATTAATTGGAGACAAATATAAGGTTTTATTAATAGATAAACGAGATCTGGAAAATGAGAATTCCCAAAATCCTGCAAATAAATGTTGTGGGGGATTACTGGCCCCTGATGCGCAAAAAATGATTGCAACACTAGGCTTAGGAATACCTAAAGACGTTCTTGTAAATCCGCAACTATTCGCTGTAAGAACCATGGACTTGACCAACAATCTTGAAAGGCTATATCAAAGATTCTACTTTAATATGGATAGAGAGAAATTTGATAGATGGCTGGTTTCTTTACTGCCAACTGGTGTAGATAAAAAGTTCAACTCCCTATGCAAAAGCATTGCCGAAGTACCAGAAGGATATGAAATTAGATATATTAATAACGGACAGGAGATATCAGCAAGGACAAGAGTTATAATCGGTGCCGATGGGGCGTTCTCGAGGATAAGAAAATTCATTAGTAAAGATATAAATACTCCCGAAACCTACATCTCAATTCAGGAATGGTTTGAATGTCCATATCCTATACCTTATTTCACAGCAATTTTCGATGAGGAAATAAGTGATTTCTACTCTTGGATTATACCAAAGGAGAATTCTTTATTATTAGGTTCAGCCCTTAGACCCAAGGATAATACGAGAGAAAAATATGATTTGTTGAAATCAAAACTAACAAAACTGGGCTTTCATTTTGAAAACAAAATAAAAACAGAGGGTGCATATATTTATAGGTCAAAAAAGCCATCACAGTTATATGCAGGAAAGGATGGTATAGCCCTGATTGGAGAAGCTTCAGGTGCGATTAGTCCTAGCTCTGCAGAAGGAATCAGCTACGCACTCAAAAGCTCTTTATATTTAGCTCAGAGTCTTGAAGAAGGAATAGACGGATTTTTGGATAGATACAAACAGAAAATTATGGATATTAAGTTAAATTTGTTTATTAAAAATTTAAAATCCCCAGCTATGTATAATCCCTCACTTAGACACTTGGCTATGAAATCTGGCTTGCTAAGTATAAAATGAAAAATCAATACTCTCCTCTCCCCTAGTCTTTCCTAAAAAAAGGCCTTCTGATAGTACATTTATTTTCATACTATCAGAAGGTCATATTAGAGTCCATAACTGTCGTACCAACTGCTGTTTAGCAGTTTATATTTCTATAAGCTCATACTGCATTGTTCCCAATCCAATTTTTTCTGCATGGTGTAGAGATTTTCTACCTTTTTCAAAAAGTTTCTCGCCGCTGTTTTTCTGAAGCAAGTCCAGGCATGCTGTATCCAAGGCAACAGGATCCTTTCCGGCAAGGATGCCAATATTAGCCGCAATTGGCTTCATATGCGTACCAGCACAGTCACACTCCTTGGTAATATTGTGAACGAAGGTGATGTATATGATTTCCTTATCTTTTGCAGCTCCATAAGCATACTCCGAAAGTTTCTCTAGAAAATGCGAGCCTCCCCAAGTATTTTCAATTGCACCTTGAGGGCAAACAGCAATACACCCTGCACAGCCAATGCATTTGCTTTCATCAATTACGGCAGTGTCTGGGGTTTGGATAGCACCGTAGTTGCATTTATTCTCACAAATACCACAGGATATACATTTTTCGGCATCTATCACAGGGGATATTCCTGAGTGCTGTTCCAGCTTCCCGCCTCTAGCAGCAAAACCCATAGCAAGCTGCTTTAGCGCACCACCAAATCCGGCTGCTACATGGCCTTTAAAATGGCTCATAACAATAAACTGCTTGTATTCCCCATATCCCTTACCTATTTTGCATTTATTTATGTACTCTTTATTAATTTCTATTTCATCATACTCTGTTCCAATATCTCCGTCTGCTATTATAATTGGAAGCTGTGTGAAGCCATGAGCTTTAGCTGTCTCGATGTGCTTCTCTGTCGTAGTCCTTGACCCTCTATATAAAACATTTGTTTCAATATAAGATGGAGATACTCCCTTTTCTTTCAGATAATTTATAGTTTCATCGTAGCATATTGCCGGAATAAAAGTCTTGTTCCCTTTTTCACCAAAATGAACCTTGATGGGTACTTCTTTTTCAAACCTGTGCTCAGTTTCTGATACTATTCTTTTCAGCAGTTCCAATGCTTCTTTTCCAAGCTGCTCATAATTAGACTCTGAATTTTTGATTAAGTATACTTTACTCAAAATTTGCACCTTCCTTTAACATAGACTCTCTTCAATTTATCTTTTAATAATATCTGATTATGATAGTTTAACCTTTTTTGGCTTAGGTGTCAAAGTTATTGTGTGCATATTTAAAACAATAAATTTAGTCCAACATAAATAGTAAATACAACTATCCGAAATCTTTTTTTATAGTCCTCGTTGGGTTGTCTTATGTTTTGCTCCTTTATTATCATATGTAATCCACTCACCGATGGGTTCTCCCTTTTCAAAATATCCTGAGCGCTTAATCGTGCCATCAGGTCGATACCATTCCCAATAACCTTCAGGCTGACCATCTATCATCTTGCCTTTAGACCAAACAGTGGTCCCATTGGCATGGTATTTAATCGTGCATCCCTCAATGACTTCCAATTTCTTTTCTTTAACACCGTTTGGATGAATCAGGTCGCATTTTTCATTGTCCATCTTTTATATTTCTCCTTATCTGATAATTATTAGCACTAATACTCTTATGTATAGAAAATGTTTCGTTTTAATTTTTGCAAATGTACTCACTTAATAAATGTTATAGGGTTAAGCTTTCTTTCCGCCGTATCAACTGCCGAGCCTTCCTTATATCCAAGAATTAGAGAACAATAAGGGCTGTACCCCATAGGTATCTTAAGCTCCTTTAATAAATCACCCGCCTGTGTTGAATCAAATGCAAACATGGGAAAATAAACCCAACAGGAACCAAGTCCAATGGATTCTGCTGCAAGCAACATATTTTGTGTAGCAGCCGCACAATCAAATTCAAGTGGTATGAATTCCTTTCGACCAGAAATAATGATCAATGTCGGCGCTTCGTATAAACCATGATAGTTTACATCATTTCCAAGAGCTTTTAAATCTTCAACTACATGTGACTTTAGGTTTTCTTTTGCAAGATAATTAATCTTATCCAAAGTTTCTTTCCTTTGAATTACCGTAAAATGCAATGCCTGTCCACCTGCATTAGGTGCATATAATCCAGCCTCTAAAACTGCCTGTAATTCTGCGTCCTTGATTTGCTCTTCTTTATAATGTCGAATGCTTCTACGTTCTTTAATAACCTTTAGTGTTTCATTGGTTAGCATCTAATCAATCCTTTCTTTTGGTTATTCCATCTTCACTGCAATACAATCAATATCTTGCTTCGCCTAGCACCCTTCTTTTGCAAGACTTATTTTTAGCGCAGGGCGCACTCCATCACGGGCTGAACTGACATTCGCATAGCTGCGAATACTGCAGCCTGTACCGACAAAAAA
>JARBUB010000285.1 GCA_029239905.1 Clostridia bacterium | reverse complement strand
TATTTTCCTCGATATCTTCTAGACCCTTTATTTTGCTGAGCATGGAAAGGATTCTTTTTCTTAATTCGGTTATTGTATCCTCATTCCACTGAATTTCATCGAAAAATAAATTAGGTACACGTACTAGAACACTAAGGCAATCCTTGTTATAGGGGGCCATAGAATCATCTATGGCGCTGGGACAGTAAAAGTATAGGGCTGGTTCTAGTGGCAGTTTGCCTTCGAAAGCAGCTTCGGTATTATCCCTAAAGTTATGACCTAGGTAATGATTATGCACCTTAAGCTCTGGATATTTTTTTTTAAGTCCCAAATGCATTATAAAGTTAGAACAAGAATATTTGAGTTTTTCCAATTTCTCATCAGTATATTTGCCTTTATATTTTTCATCCAAAATTAGATTTTTTAATGCATAGGGGAAATCTGCATTGCAAATAATGATGTCTCCATATTCTACTCCGGTATTGGTTTTTACACCAACAGCTTTGCCATGAGAAATCAGTATTTCCTCTACAGGAGAGTTTGTTGCTACTGAACCACCGAATTCATGAATAAGCTTGCCCATAGCCATAATATATGAATACAAACCCCCTTTTAGATGCCATAATCCATAAAGCTCACTTACTGCAGGGATTAGAGCATAGATGTTAGGACCGTTAAAAGGAGATATTCCTATATACATGGATTGGAAGGATAAAAACTCACGAAGCTTTTCACTCTCAACATAACTTGATATAAGATTATAGGGCGTTGAAAGTGTATGGAGTTTAAGGGAATTCCATAGTGTACTAGGCTTTAGTAAATCTGAGGCATTCTGAAAAGACTTCTGAAAAAAGTTTTTATCCGCTACAATATATCTTTCATATAAATCGGCAAGGAATTTAAAAAAACCCAAAGAATCATTCAAGGATATTGCCTCTAATGTTTTGGTTAAATCGGCAAGATTACTGGAGAAATCTATATTGGTTCCATCCTCATAGTGTACTCTATAATTAGGATCTAGCTTTATAAAATCTAAGTAATCCATATAATCCTTGTTTGCCCAAGTAAATAGCTCCTGATAAACAAGAGGAGTCATAAGTATTGAGGCAGTTAGGTCAAAATTGAAATCTCCTGCCTTCAGAGACTGAATTTTTCCTCCAATTGAAGCTTCTTTTTCAAATATCTTAACCTCGTAGCCTCTGCTTAAAAGTCTTACACCCGCGGCTAATCCACCTATACCGGCGCCAACTATTAATACCTTCTTGCTCAAATTGATAATGCTCCTTTGTGTATAATATGCTTTTCTTATTTTGAGCATTTTATATTGCTTTATACAAAAATGAATATCAATAGAAATTATACATGCAACGATTATGAGAAGAAGTATTTATATCATACAGTTGTATAAAATAACTGGTATGAGGTGATAGAATGATTGAAGTTGCACTATTAGGCTGCGGTGGAGGGATGCCTATGCCTGAACGATATTTATCTGCTCTGCTTTTGAAATATGGGGGAAGAAAGATACTAATTGATTGCGGAGAAGGCACGCAGGTATCCATGCGGATTTTGGGCTGGGGCTTTAAGACCATAGATATCATTTGCATTACTCATGGTCACGGCGATCATATTGTAGGCTTGCCGGGACTGTTGTCTACTATAGGCAACAGTGGCAGGACGGCGCCTCTTACAATAATAGGTCCAGAAGGAATTACTGAAATTGTAAATGGGCTTCGGGTAATAGCACCTTATCTACCATTTGAAATCAATATGATCGAGAATCCATCAGAAACTATAAATATTGGGATTGGCAAGGAAGAGCTGCAGATAGTTGATAAAACTGCAGAAATGGAGATAAAAGCTCTAGTTGTGGACCACTCTGCACCATGCTTAAGTTATAGCTTCAATATTAAAAGAAGACCTAGGTTTGATGCCTCCAAAGCAGCTGCCAATCATGTTCCAAAGGTTATATGGAATAAGCTTCAGAAGACTGGGGACATAGAATATGAAGGAGTATTGTTTACACCCGACATGGTGCTAGGAAATGAGAGATCAGGGATTAAAATTAGCTTTGTGACTGACACACGTCCAACAGTTGAAATCCCAAGATTTATCATGGAAAGTGATTTATTCATATGTGAAGGAACCTATGGAGCTGAAGAGGACTTGAATAAGGCAGTAAAAAACAAACATATGCTCTTTCGAGAAGCGGCAGAACTGGCAGAGGCGGGAAAGGTAAAGGAATTGCTTCTGACACACTTCAGCCCTATAATGCAGGTACCAGAGTTGTATAGAGAGAATGCAGAAGCAATATTTGCAAAGGTAACGATAGGTCAGGATAGACTAATAAAAGGTATAAGCTTTATTGATAAATAGGCATGTAAAAAAGGTGAAGCATTACGCTTCACCTTCCTTATTATATTAGAACTAAATTACTTAGTTCCAGCTTTAATAATGTTATCAGCTAATTTCATATACTTGCCTACATCAACGGAAACACTTGCAATAGCATCAACTTTTGCAGCTGCTGATCTTTCAGCACCCTTAAGCTTTGTACCATCAATTGCTCCATTTGTTTCACTTACTGTATAAGCTTTATACTTGCCATCAAGCATCTTATTGAAGTCAAGAACAGATGGGTGAGATGCATCTCTTTGGCAAGTTGGGAATTTGCTTATATCAAACCCGGATTTTTTGTATGCAGCAATCAAAGTTGACATTTGCTTATCCCAAGCAAGAATTGTGTCTGCTGGTCTGTCAGCAGAAGGTTTTACCATAACATATTGGCCTGCTTTTGAATAAGAAATTTTACCCCAGTTTCCTTGTGCGCCTGAAGATAAAATGCCTGGCTTCATGTAGTAATCAGCACCAAAAACATCTATCAAAACATCATGAGCTTTGCCATCTTTAAAAGTAACAGCAGCTTTCATCATGTCAGATTTTGCAGCATTAGTAGCATCGTACTTAGCATAGTTTGTGATAGTTTGAGGTTTTAGTGCACTTGAAAGTTTCTTTCCTTCTACATAAACATCGCCTTTGATTATAATTTCATTGAATGATGCAGTTTTATATTGCTCTGCTGTCATAAATCTAAGTTGACCTGTAATAGTACAGTTAGTGAGCTTAAAGCCGTTAGCTTGTACGTCTACATTGCCATCTAGTGTTCCATAAGCAAGATTTGCGTTTTCAGCATTAACAATCAAAGTAGGAACTTTTAATGTAAATAACTGCTCGCCACCAATATTAGGTGATGAGTGATAGTATAAACCTAGTTTTCTACCTGGTGCTGTAGCGCCTTCTTTTTTAATGTCGCCTGTCCAAACAAGATTATTTGTAAGTGTAACATCGCTACCAATTGTTGTAATCCATGTTCCCTTTTCACCTAAAGACTTCTGTAATTCTTTTTCAGTTGTAAGATTGCATGAAGCACTAGCTACGATATCAACATAAAGACCCATTGGTTTTGCTGGAACTACTGGTGCTGGTGTTACCACTGGTGCTGGTGTTACTGGTTTTGGAGCTACCACTGGTGCTGGTGTT
>JARBUB010000284.1 GCA_029239905.1 Clostridia bacterium | reverse complement strand
CAAAGTACAGCAAAGACGCTGATGCATTCAATGCACTAGGATATGACCTTGCATACTTCCTTGCAGATGCCTTGGAAAGAGCAGGCGTTGCTGATTCTGTTAAGCTTAAGGATGCCCTGGCATCAACCAATGGCTTTAAAGGCATAACAGGTACACTTTCAATAGATGAATTTCATAACCCTGTAAAGGCTGTTACAATACTTCAAGTCGTTGACGGCAAGCCTACCTTCCTCAAAAAACTAGAACCATAAGCTATAAATCTATTTCCGATGCATTTAGGAGCACTTCTCCTAAATGCATCCTTATACTATGAATGGGGTGAACTAAATGGAACAACTGACTCAGCAATTCGTAAACGGGGTATCTCTTGGCAGCATTTATGCATTGATCGCCCTAGGGTATACCATGGTTTATGGAATCATTAAGCTAATCAACTTTGCACACGGAGACATTTACATGATAGGCGCGTATATAGGCTTTGCCTTGACCTCCTTCCTTCATGTCGGTTTCTTTCCTGCCCTGATAATATCAATGCTTCTATGCGCCTTGCTCGGTGTATTGATAGAAAAGGTCGCATACAAGCCGGTGAGAAATTCTACGAGAATAGCTGCATTGATCACAGCAATCAGTGTTTCACTGTTCCTGGAATATGGAATGATGTATTTTGTAAAAGCAGAGACTAGAACCTTTCCAGAGCTTTTACCAAATAAGCAGATCAGTATTTTGAACACAAGTGCAGTCTTAGATATTAAAAATATTTATATCATATTTGTGACAATCTCTTTGATGCTAGTCCTTCAGTATACCATATACAAGACAAAGGTTGGAAAGTCTATGAGAGCTGTATCTCTGGACAGAGATGCTGCGCAGCTGATGGGTATTGATATGAATAAAACAATATCCTACACCTTTGCAATAGGCTCTGCCCTTGCAGGTGCTGCAGGCGTCCTGGTGGGAACCTATTACAACTCAATTAACCCTCTTATGGGGGTGGTCCCTGGTCTAAAAGCCTTTGTTGCAGCAGTTATTGGTGGAATCGGTGTGATCCCCGGTGCTGTTTTGGGAGGCTTTTTCTTAGGAATGACCGAAACGATGGTAAGCGCATTTGGTGGCTCCCTTTATAAGGATGCAGTTGCATTTGCAATATTGATACTGGTTCTTCTAGCAAAGCCTAACGGACTGCTAGGAAGAAATATAAAAGAAAAAGTGTAAAGATATGAGGGGTGCAGTATGAAGCTTTTTAACAAGAAAAATACACTCAGCATGTTGGCTGTTCTAGGTGTTTATGCCATAGCTGGTTTACTAATAAATACAGGTTTTATTGACTCATATATATTTCTAAATATTGTTCTAATAGGAATCAACATCATACTTGCAGTCAGTTTAAATCTGATTACAGGCTTTACAGGACAATTTTCACTTGGACATGCTGCATTTATGTCAATTGGCGCCTATGCAGCAGGCATTTTAACAGCGAAGCTGGATCAACCCTTTTGGGTCGGTATTGCCGGGGCAGCATTGTTTGCTGCATTTGCAGGGATCGTCATCGGAATACCTACCTTAAGGCTTAAGGGAGATTACCTTGCTATCGCTACACTTGGTTTTGCCGAAATCGTGAAAATTATTGGACTGAATACCGAGTACATCGGAGGTGCTACCGGTCTGAATGACATTCCAAGATATACAACTTGGACTTGGCTGTATTTCTGCGTAGCTGCTACCGTCTTACTCATCAGCAACTTTATTAAATCCTATAAAGGCAGAGCCTGTATCGCAATCGGCGAAGATGAAATCGCAGCGGAGGCTATGGGTGTAAATACTACGTATTATAAGGTCCTGGCATTCACATTAGGGGCCTTTTTTGCAGGTATTGCAGGTGCCTTGTATGCAAATTACTTCTATTTTCTTAAGCCTGATTCCTTTGGGTTTATGAAATCCATAGACATCCTGGTTATTGTCGTATTTGGCGGAATGGGAAGCATTAAGGGTTCTATAATCGGAGCAATACTGCTTTCAGTCATATCATTATTCCTCCAAGGCATTCCTGAGCTTCGTATGGTTGTCTATTCGCTGATTCTATTTTTGATCATGGTTTATAGACCGCAAGGAATCATGGGTAAAAGCAGCCTTAAGTTTTTTAGGAAAAGAGGTGTCTTATATGCCAATCATCAAGGTAAATAATCTATCCAAGTCTTTCGGCGGCGTAAAAGCGGTTTCTAATATCAATATGACAATCGATGGAGGAGAAATAATCGGTGTCATAGGTCCAAATGGCGCCGGTAAAACAACCTTCTTTAACTTATTGACAGGCATTTACAGCCCGAGCTCAGGAGAAGTAGTCTACAACCTGGATAAGGAAATTTCATCAAAGAGCTTTAAGCCATACAAGATGACTGGATACGGGGTTGCCCGGACCTTCCAGAATATCAGGCTTTTCAAAAATATGAGCATTCTTGATAATGTACTTTTAGGCTATCATAACAATATGAGATACGGACTTTTGTCGTCATTATTCCGTTTGCCTTCCTTTTATAAAAATGAAAGCAAAGCCTATGAGGAAGTGCTGAAGCTGCTTGAAATATTCAACCTATTAGATAAAAAGGACGAGCTTGCAAGCAGCCTTCCTTATGGAGAACAAAGAAAAGTTGAAATTGCAAGAGCCCTTGCCGCTAAGCCAAAGCTTCTCTTGCTTGATGAACCTGCAGCAGGAATGAATCCCAATGAGACAAAAGAGCTTACAGCGCTCATTAACTGGATCAAGGATGAATTTAAGCTTACAATTATACTGATCGAACATGACATGTCTCTTGTAATGGGTATATGCAGCAAAGTATTTGTATTTGATTATGGCACGCTAATAGCCAGTGGAACACCAAATGAAGTGCAAAATAATGAACAGGTTATTAAAGCCTATCTTGGAGGTGAATAACATGCTTGAACTACAGAATCTAAATGTCTACTATGGTGCTATTCATGCTTTGAGAAACGTAAATCTGAAGATTAACCAGGGCGAAATTGTAACTTTGATTGGTGCAAACGGTGCCGGCAAGACAACTACGCTCCGTACAATATCAGGTATTGAAAAAGCTAAAACCGGTAAAATACTTTATCACGAGCAAACGATTCACGGATGTTCTGCATCCAATATTGTTAAGTTAGGTATTTCACATGTTCCAGAGGGAAGAAGGGTTTTTTCAACCATGAGCGTTTTTGAAAATCTTGAAATGGGTGCTTTTACAAGAAATGATAAATCCGAAGTGAAGAAAGATTTAGAGAATGTGTTTTCACTGTTCCCAAGACTTCAAGAGCGGAAAGATCAGTTTGCAGGTACATTGTCTGGCGGAGAACAACAGATGCTGGCGATTGGACGGGCTCTTCTTTCAAGACCCAAGCTGCTTTTGCTGGATGAGCCTTCTATGGGACTTGCTCCTATCATTGTTAAAGAGATTTTTGCAATTATTAAAGATATTAATAAAAAAGGCACCACCATCCTTTTGGTTGAACAAAATGCAAACATGGCCCT
>JARBUB010000283.1 GCA_029239905.1 Clostridia bacterium | reverse complement strand
CATCAGAAAAGAGCACACATAAAACAGCCCTTTGACCATTAGCTTATCTAATCTCTCCATCGTTAACCTCCATCATTGTTAAATCAACAAAAGGGAGTGAAGTATGACTCCGCACTCCCTTTTTTGGTTCTATTGAATCGCTTCTACAATCTTCTTATATAAATCTAAATCTACAGTTTTTGCAAAAGCTTCATGTGCTTGCTTTGCAGCTGCAGCAAATTCCGCAGTATCAGGTGTAGTTACTTGAAGACCTTCACTTTTCATAGCTTCAAGAATTTCACCAGTCTTTTCTTTAACCAATTGATTTTCATAGTCAGTTGCTACTTGTGCTGCATCATTGATAATCTTTTGTTGCTCCGGTGTAAGCTTAGCGTATGTCTTTTCACTCATGGATAAAGTTACGTATTCATATTTATGATTGGTCATTGCAAGATATTTTTGTACTTCATGAATTTTTCCGCCATATATAAATGGAATCGGGTTTTCTTGAGCATCTATTACACGTTGCTCCAAGCCTGTATAAACCTCATTCCATGCCATGGTTGTTGGTGAAGCACCCATTGCTTTCCAAGTTTCAACCATCGCTTTGATTTCCGGCAGTCTGATTTTTAAGCCTTTAATGTCAGCTAGTGAGTTAATTGGTTTATTTGATGTTACCTGTCTTGCCCCTCTATCCCAGAAGTTTAATATTCTTATATCAGAAGACTTTAAAACTCTATCTGAAATTTCCTTGCCAACTTCTCCATGAACAACCTTTGCAAATTGTTCCTCACTGCTAAATAAATAAGGCAATTCCAACAGTTGTATTGATTGTTCAAAGTTTCCTAATACGCCTGCAATTAATGCAAAATCAACAGTACCTATCTGCATGCCCTCTGCCATATCCCGATCTCCACCTAAAGTAGAGTTTGGATAAATTGTTATCTTGATCTTTCCATTTGACTTAGCTTCTACTTCTTCTTTAAACTTTTTTGCACCATCGTTCCATAGGTCATTCTCTGACTGTATATGACCAAGCTTTAGTTCTAGCACTTCGTCAGCTGCACCACCATTATCATTAGAAGCTTGACTTGGTACTTGATTTGACGCTGTACCAGAACATCCGGTAAACAAGGTAGCAATCATTAGGACCGTGAGAATCATAGAAATAATTTTTTTCATTTTGTTTCCCCCTCTAAATTAATTGTTTATTATTTGCTTACTTCAACAATTACCTTTACTACGTTTTCTTTCTTTTCATTTAGAACATCCAACGCTTTTTGAGTTTCCTCCAAAGGAAGCTTCTGTGTCAAGAAATCGCTTAAATCGAGGCCATCATTTATCATTTCAGTTGCTTTGACAAAATCCTTGGTTTCATAAGTCATTGCTCCAAAAAGTGTCTGCTCATTAAATACAAAGCTATATGTATATACAGGAATTTTTTCAGTAATCATAGCAATGACTCCCACTTCGCCTCTTTTTCTTACCATCGCTGAAGCTTGATCAACTATAACCTTTGAATCTGCCGCAATTAATGCAACGTCCACTCCCCTGCCTCCTGTGAATTCCTTTACTTTAGCAACAACATCTTCTTTTAATGGGTTTAAAGCCAGCGTCGCACCTTCTTTTAATGCCATCTCAAGATTAAACTCTTGCGTATCGGTGCAAATTATATTTTTATAACCGGCTTCTCTTGCTGCTACTAGAGCTAATAATCCTATTGTACCTGATCCTAAAATCGCCAAGGTATCCTTTTCAGCAACAGTAATTCTATCTATTGCATGAACAGCTACTGCCAAAGGTTCTATCAAGGTTCCCATTTCATAGCTAACGTTATCGTTGATTTTATAAACAGCTTTTTCAGGAGCGTTAAAGTATTCTACAAATGTTCCTATCCACGCTGGAGTTCCCGGTGCTTTTTTACTTGTACATAAATTGACTAAATCTTGCTTGCAAAACTCACATTCACCGCAACCCAGATGGGGTTCCACTGTAACCCTATCACCTATTTTAAAATTCGTTACGCTCTTTCCTACTTCAACAATATCTCCGGCAACTTCATGTCCTAATACTGCCGGTGGTTTTCTAAAAGCATGAGTGCCTTTGAATAAATGAAGATCAGATCCGCATACTCCAACGGTTTTGACTTTAATTAAAACTTCATCGTCTTTCAAAGCGGGTACATTTACATCTTTGATTTCCACCTTTTCTGATTCTACTACATATGCAGCTCTCATGTAATCCCTCCTCCTATGAAAAATAGTACTTTGTGTAATTAAGATGATTTAATTATATTCACAAAATGAAATACTATCAACAGACAATATCATATTAATTGTTTAAATATGAAACATATTTACAAAATATGAGAATTTGTTTATATATTAACAATATAACAATTGAAAGTTACTTATTAATATGATAGAATGTGTTTAATATTGAAACACAGGAGTGTTGATTATGAAAAAAATAAAAATACTGGCTATAGCACCCTATGATGGCTTAAGGGATCTGATCAACGACGTTGCGCACGACTTCAAAGATCTGGAAGTGCACACTTATGTTGCTGATATGTTGGATGGTGTAGAATTAGCAAAATCAATTCAATATACAGGATATGATGCAATCATATCCAGGGCAGGTACCGCAGAGCTCATCAGAGAAGTATCCGAGCTTCCGGTAATTGATATAAAGCTTTCTGCAATAGATATGATGAGATCTATAAAGCTTGCTCAAAATTACTCAGGAAAGTTTGCTATTGTGGGCTATAAGAGTATTACAGAAACTGCAAATTTAATTTGTGAGCTTCTTCAATATGATGTAGAAATCAAAACAATTTCTAATATATCAGAAATTCTTGAAACACTAACCCTGTTAAAAGAAAATGGGATAAGTCTGATCGTAGGGGACGTAATTACAGTTACTCACGCTAAATCAATTGGGCTTAATACGATTCTGGTAACGTCGGGAAGAAAAAATGTATTGAATTCATTTGATGAAGTAATAAAATTGTATCAAACCCTTATGAAGAATCAGCAAAAAAACATTTTAATAAAAAACACAGTGGAGAAATCCAATGTATCGGTTATTTCTTATACCTCAGATAAAAGAATTGTTTACTCAAGTATCAAAGAAGATATAGATGATTACGAAAAAATCATAGGCGAAATCAAAAGCCTTATAGATACTTTGTTTAAGGAAAAAGAAATTAAGGTTATCAAAAAGATAGGCAATAGTCTAACTGGCATAAGAGGTGAGTTAATCGAAGTAATGGGATCCTTGTTTCCAACTTTTTATCTCGAAAATCAAAGAATCAGCATAAAACCATTTGATGACGCTGTTTCCTATAAAAACATCTCAGATTCTCCCCAAATTAATTTTGAAAAAACTCCTATTATCATCTATGGAGATAAAGGAACCGGGAGAGATTCAATTGCACATACCATATATCAAAACAGTACTTATCATAAAAACCCTTTAATAAGGATTGATTCAAAGTATATGAACGAAAAAAAATGGATTCATATTTTTGAATCAGAAAACTCAATATTCACCGATAGTGGGCTTACAATACATATTAAAAATTTACACCTGATGGATGAAACCAGCCAAGTACTTTTTGAATCCTATATACGCAATACTTCTGTTCATAAAAGAAATAGATTTATTTTTTCTTGTATCAGTGGATACTCTAAGTCCTTTGACAGCAGTACATTATTATATTTTATTAGAAATGAGCTAAATGCACTTCCTTTAGTAATGCCGAACTTAAATCAAAGGGCTGAGGATATTCCAAACTTAGCCAGTCTCTACTTAAGTGATCTCAGCTTAAAGCATGGCAAACAGGTTATAGGAATGGAAAATGAAGCTATGAAGCTTCTTCAAGAACATAACTGGATTAATAACATTGATCAATTTAAGCGAGTCATTGAAGAATTGATTATACTCACAGACACATTTTATATCAATGCAGAAACTACGAGCAAAGTATTATCCCATGAGAATTTGCCTAAATCACATTCATGTGTGCATTCTTTGGATTTAAACAAGCCCCTCGATGATATCAACAAGGATATTATTAACTTAGTTTTAAGCGAAGAGGACTTTAATCAATCTAAAGCAGCGGAGAGGTTAGGAATCAGCAGAAGTACGCTTTGGCGAAAGATAAAATAGGATAAGGTAAATCATTACCTTATCCTATTTCTATACATATCACTTTAGTAGCAAGAAAACGCCAAATCTATTGCTCCTCCTGCTGTTTGTCAATCATTCAAATCCTGATATCCTGGTACCTGGCACCATTTTTCCACAACAACTGCACAAACCTTCAGTTCAGGCGTTTTAGAGTTTGGATCTAGAGCTGAATTGGTAAGTATATTAGCAGCACCTTCTGCAAAGTGAAATGGTATAAATACCACATCCTGCTCTACAATATCACTGACCTTTGCTTTTACCAGTATACTTCCTCTTCTTGAGCTTACCTTCACCATATCCCCGTCAATAATCTTTAGATTGTTTGCTGTAACCGGGTTGATTTGCACAAAGCTTTCCGGGCTTTTTTTGTTTAAGCCATCTACCTTGCCCGTCATCGTCCTTGTATGATACTGATAAAGCACTCTTCCCGTTGTCAAGGTTAAAGGATACCTTTCATCGGTCAGCTCTGCACTTGACCTATACTCAATTCCCTTAAACAAGCCTTTTCCTCTAACAAAAGAATCCTTGTGCAAAAAGGGTGTGCCGGGATGCTCTTTATTTGGACATGGCCATTGAATGCCTTCCTCCTCTAGTCTTTCATAATCAATACCTGCGTATGAAGGAGTAAGAGCAGCCATTTCGTCAAATATCTCTGATGGATTCTTGTATTGCTTTTCATAACCCAGCTTGTTCATAAGCTCCATGATAATTTCCCAGTCTGCTCTAGCTTTACCTGGCGCATTGATTGCCTTTCTTACTCTTTGAACTCTTCTTTCTGTGTTGGTAAAGGTTCCATCCTTTTCTGCAAAAGCTGCTGCGGGTAAAACAACATCGGCAAGCTGTGCAGTTTCTGTTAGGAATATATCCTGAACGATAAGAAATTCCGTACTTTCAAGTGCATGCTTTACTTGATTCAAGTCTGGATCCGATACCATTGGATTTTCACCCATGATATAAAGCATCTTGATATCTCCATGCTCTGCTGCATGTATCATCTCTGATGCAGTCAATCCGCATCTTGTTGAAAGTTCTTCAACTCGCCATGCCTTTGCAAACTTGTCAGCTACTTCTTGCCTTATTACCGGCTGATAGCCAGTGTAAGTTCCGGGGAGAGCTCCCATGTCGCAGGCACCTTGAACATTGTTTTGCCCTCTCAGCGGGTTAACCCCTGTTGATTCACGCCCAATCTGCCCACATAGCATTGCTAGATTTGCAATATTCATCACATTGTTTACCCCGGTAGTATGCTGCGTAATACCCATGCAGTAAACAATGCTTCCTTTATCTGCTTTTGCATAGATTCTGGCTGCTGCTGCAATATCTTCTGCCTTTACGCCGCAAATCTTAGCCGCCTTTTCCGGAGCGAAGTCCCGAACAGCCTCTTCAAGCTTTTCAAAGCTTTCTGTTCTTTCATCTATGAATTCCTTATTGTGAAGATTCTCTTTTAAAATATCATGCATCATTCCATTTAAAAGGGCAACATTTGTACCCGGCTTTATTTGTAGGAATATCTCAGAATTACGTGCCATATCTATTTTTCTTGGATCTGCCACGATAAGCTTAGTTCCTTTTCTTACCGCCTGCCTTATTTTTGCTCCGATTACCGGATGATTTTCTGTTGTGTTAGAGCCTATAATAAATATTACGTCACTGCCCAAAAACTCATTAATCCCATTTGTCATAGCTCCGCTGCCAAAAGTAGTTGCAAGACCTGCAACTGTTGCGGAATGTCAGAGGCGAGCGCAGTGGTCAACATTATTGGTTCCA